>QNAZ01000039.1 GCA_003641645.1 Thermodesulfobacteriota bacterium | reverse complement strand
TTTTTTTACTTTTTATAATGTTAGGTCTTTCTATTGAGACATGGATTAGATTTATGGTTTGGAGTTTTTTAGGAATTCTAATCTATTTCTTTTATGGCTATAAACACAGTCTAATTAAATATGAACCACCAAAATAAAAAATTATCTTGACAGAAAATCTAAAAGAGAATAAATTAAGTAAGTACTTACATAAGGGTAATTTTTATGAGAAAGTTTTTATGGTTTATATTATTTATCTGGATTTTTAGCTTTAATTGGACTTTCAATCTTTGGGCTATTCAAACCTTATCTTTAGAAGATGTCATTTTAATAGGGATTAAAAATAATCCTCAAATTAACATTGCATCAAAGATAAAAGAGCAATATTTTTACCAAAAAAATCTTGTTAAATCAGAATTTTTTCCTTATTTATATTTAGAGTATAGTTTTCAGAAATGGGATCAAGGAAAAAATATTCCTACCATTGATTATCAAAAATGGGGACCTTATTTAAACTGGAATATATTTTCTGGGTTTTCAACCTGGCATAGTTATAAAGAAGCTCTTCTCTTAATTTCATCTCAAGATGAAAATATTAAAGCTACTGTCTTAAATATATCTCTTAATATAGTTCAAGCTTATTTAGAATATTTTAAGCAAAAAGCTCTTTATGAAGCAGCTTTAGCAGATTTAGAAGATGCAAAAACTTTACTCAAATTTGCTAAAAAAAGATATGAAGTAGGACTTTCTCCTTATGCAGATGTTCTTGATGCAGAGGCAAAAGTTAAAGAGGCTGAGTTTAAAGTAACAAATTACAAATATACTGCTGAAATTGCTAAAGCCAATGTTTTTACTCTTATAAATTATGATATTGCCAAAATAGATGAATTTGAGTTTTTACCAGTTGAAGAAGAAAAATTTAAAGTTAAAGAATTAGCAGATTGTATTAAAATAGGATTAATTAAAAGACCCGAATTAAAAGCTAAGAAAAAAGAGATACTTGCTCAAGAAGAAAAAAT
The DNA here is from genome assembly GCA_003641645.1 of Thermodesulfobacteriota bacterium. GTDB lineage: Bacteria > Desulfobacterota > Thermodesulfobacteria > Thermodesulfobacteriales > Thermodesulfobacteriaceae > Thermodesulfobacterium. The sequence continues at coordinate 6,450 of QNAZ01000039.1, read as the reverse complement.
AAAAAGTGTAAAAGGTGAATTTTATCCATCTGTAGATATCTTTAGCAGTTACTATAAATATGAAAATTTACCTCAGCCAGATGAAGAGTTTATAGCAGGAATAAGGATAACCTTTCCTATATTTTTAGGTTTTTCAAGATTTGCTAAGCTTGGAAAAGAAAGAGCTCTTTTAGAACAAAAGAACTTTGAAAAAATTTCCACAGAACTTAATATAAAACAAGAAATTTTTACTAATTATAAAAACTGGCAAACAGCAAAAGAAAACTATGAAACTGCACTTGCCTGGTTAAAAAGTGTGGAAGAAGATTACAGGATAATTAAGAAAAAGTATGAAAATGGTCTTGCAAGTATAGTGGATGTAACAACTGTTTTGGCAAAACTTTCTCAAGCAAGAGCTCAGGTTGCTGTATCTAAATACAACTGGATATATGCTTATTATAGCCTTCAGAAATCTTTAGGACTGATTCCTGAAATAGAAAAATGAAAAATATTCTTTTTTTTCTTTTCTTTTTTCTTTTTTTACTTGCAGGATGTGAAAGTAAAAAAAATCAAAAATTTTATCCTAAGGAATTCACTAAAGTAAAAAAAGGTACTATATATTTAGAAGTAACTGCAACTGGTGCTGTTAAACCACAAGTTGGAGCTGAAGTTAAGGTTGGAGCAAGAATTTCAGGTAAGGTTGAAAGACTTTTTGTAACACAGGGAGATAAAGTTAAAGCTGGACAACTAATTGCTATTATTGAACATAAGGATTTACAAGACGAAGTAGATAGAACTTATGCAAATTATAAAGATGCTTTGGCAAATCTTGAGAAAATAAAAAAAGTATATCCATTGAAGATTAAAGCTCAGAAAAAAAAGATTGAAGCAGTTAAAGCTGAATTAGAACAAATAAGAAGAGAATTAAAACGATATGAAGCTTTATATAAAGACGGACTAATTTCTTTAACTGAACTTGAAAGAATGCAAAGAGATTATAAGGTAAAAGAAGCTGAGCTTGAATCTGAAAATTCAATCCTTTCTGCTTTGACTTCTGAATATAAAAAGGAATTACAAAGAGCAAAAGCACAGGTTTTGGCAACTAAAAATGCCTGGGAAGAAGCTAAAGTAAAACTTAGTTATGCTTTTATCTATGCACCTATTTCAGGTGTAGTTTCTAAAGTAACTACTCAACAAGGAGAAACAGTGGTTGCAGGTCTTAATGCCCCTACTTTTATAACAGTTATTGATCTTTCAAAACTTCAGGTAGAATGTTATGTTGATGAAACAGATATAGGAAAAATTAAAAAAGGACAACCTGCTACATTTACTGTAGATGCTTATCCTGATAAGGTTTTTAAAGCTAAGGTTAGAACCATTTATCCAGGAGCTATTATAAAAAATAATGTTGTTTTCTATGATGTAGTTTTAGACATTTTAGATCCTTATGAAAATATTCTTCGCCCTGAAATGACAGCTCAGGTTACTATTATTGCTGGTAAAAAAGAAAATGTATTAGTAGTTCCCTCTCGTGCTGTAAAAATAGATACCTATGGGAATTATTATGTAATGGTTAAAAAGAAAAATAAATGGGAAAAAAGAATAATTAAAGTTGGGTGGGAATCTAAAGGCAAAACCGAGATTATCTCAGGGCTTAAAGAGGGTGAGGAAGTAGGTTTGTGGTAAAAAAACTTGTTATTCTTAAGAATATCACCAAAACCTATTACACTGGAAAAGTAGCTTATCAAGTTTTAAAAGGAATCAGTTTAGAGGTAGAGGAAGGAGAATTTTTAGCTATAATGGGTGCTTCTGGAAGTGGAAAATCTACTCTTTTAAATATTATAGGTCTTCTTGATAAACCAGATTCCGGAATATATATATTTGATGGTCAGGAAGTTAATCAATTAACAAAAAAAGAACTTGCCTATTTAAGAAATAGAAAAATTGGTTTTGTATTTCAAGCTTTTTACTTAGTTCCTTGGGCTACAGCTCTTGAAAATGTTTTACTACCTCTTCTTTATAGAGGAAAGATTAATAAAGAGGATGAAAAAAAAGCTGTTGAACTTTTAAAAAGGCTGAGACTTGAAAAAAGAATAAATGCCAAACCAAATGAACTTTCTGGTGGAGAGCAACAAAGAGTAGCTATTGCAAGAGCTCTTATTACAAATCCCAAATTACTTTTAGCTGATGAACCAACTGGAAACCTTGATAGTAAAAGTAGTCAGGAAGTAATGAATATTTTTAAAGAACTTAATGAAAATGGTATTACCATTATTATGGTTACACATGATCCTGAAATTGCTGATTTTGCTAAAAAAATTAAAATAATAAAGGATGGTACTTTTATAAAAGAATGAAAACCTCTTTTTTCCAGTTCTTAAAAGATATTTTTAAAGAATTATTTTCTAATAAGATTAATTTCGTTTTTATGTTTTTAGCTTTAACCATAAGTCTCGTCACTCTTAATACTATTTATTCTTTAGGACTTTCTGCAAAAAAACAAGTAATGGATTATTTAGCAAATCTTCAGTTTGGTAAAGATGCTATGTTTATCGTTGCTGGTGGAGGAAGAATAATTGGATTAACTACTACAAGAAGAGATACTCTTAAATTAGAAGATGTAGAGGAAATTAAAAAGCTTGATTTTGTAAAATTAGCTTCTCCCATATCAATAGGAACACTTGAAGTTTCATATAAAGGTGTTGCAGAAAAACTAAAAGTTGAAGGAGTTTTGCCAAATTATGTATTTGCAAATAATTGGTATCCAAAAGTTGGAAGATTTATCAATGAAAAAGATTTAAAAACTATGGCTAAGGTTTGTGTAGTTGGAGCTGATATACCTAAAAAATTTAATATCAAAAACATTTTAGGAGAAAAAATAAAAATTGCAGGACAATATTTTAAGGTGATAGGTGTTTTAGAGTCCAAACCCTTTTTTGGACATCATAGATGGGATAAAAGAATTTTTATACCTTTAACTACAGCACAAAGAAGGGTTTTTAATAAAGACTATATTGAAGGAGTTAAACTTTTATTTAGAAAAGGAACAGATATCAAAATTGCTGAAAAAAAGATTAAAGAAATCTTAAGAAAAAGACATAAACTTTTTGGAATAGAACCAGATGATTTTAGAATTATTACTCCTGAACTGGCTATTTCTATATTTACAAAAACTATGAGAACTATAAATGTATTTCTTCTTGCTATTGCTTTAATAAGTTTAACTATAAGTGGTGTTATTATTATGAATCTTATGTATGCCAATATTGAAGAAAAGGCTCCTGTCATAGCTTTAAGAATTGCTCTTGGTGCAGATCCAAGAAAAATAATAAAACACTATCTAATTATGTCCTTTTTTATTGCTATTATAAGTGGTATTGTAGGATGGATTTTAAGTATATTTTTAATGCAAATCATATCTTTTTTTACTCCTCTAAAAACCTTTTTTTCTTGGAAAGTTTTTATATTTAGTCTTTCTTTTGCTACTTTTACCAGCATAACTTTTACTTTAATGCCAGCTATCAGGGCATCTAAAATTGAGCCTGCAATTTTACTAAAAACATTGTAGGAACAATGTTTATAAAATATAAATTGCTCTGGGGAGGGCTTTTCCATAAGAAACTAAGACTTTTTCTTTCTGTAATAGGAATAATTATTGGGGTTGCCTCCCTCCTTCTTATGAACTCCTTTGGAGAATCAGCCAAAATAAAAACTTTGAAAGAAATTGAAACTTTTGGACCAGAAGTAATGATGGTTGTTGCAGGAAGTGTAAAGGTGCACGGAGGAAGAGCAATTCAGACAGAAATTACAACAACTTTAAAACCCGCTGATGCAGAAGCTTTAAGAAAAATAAAAGGAATAAAATATCTTTCACCTGTTTTTAACGGAGATGGAATTATAAGATACTTAGGTAATAATTTAACTACTATTGTTAATGGAGTAAATGAGGAATACTTGTTATTGAGGAAATTTCCTCTGTTGGAAGGAAGAAATTTTTTAAAAGATGAAATTCTTGGATATAAAAAGGTTGCTATATTAGGTTATAAAATAAAAAGAGAATTGTTTGAAGATAAAAATTCTATTGGAAAGATTATTCTTATAAATAAACTTCCTTTTAGAGTAATAGGGGTATTAGCTCCTATAGGAATTGATGCAAGCAATACTGACCAAGATGACCAAATATTAATTCCTTGGACAGTTGCCATTTCAGCAGTCTATAATGTAGATTATATAAGAAGTATTTATTTAAGTGTGGAGAATTTAGAAGAAATACACTTAATTGAAAAACAAATTAATAAAATTCTTTTAAAAAGGCATAAAGTAAGTGAGAGGAACAAAGATTTTGATATAGTTAAAGCCGAAGATATTTTGCAAGTAAAAACTCAAACAACCGAGCTTTTTTCTACCTTAGTCAAAAGTATTTCAATTTTATGTCTTTTTGTAGGAGCTCTTGGAGTTACCGCTATTATGACCCTTTCTGTAAATGAGCGAAAAAAAGAAATTGGGATAAGAAAAGCTCTTGGAGCAGAAGATAAAAATATTCTTTTCCAATTTTTGGCAGAAAGTGTTTTTATTACTTCTTTAGGTGGTGCAATTGGAATTTTAATAGGAGTTGTAGGTTCTTTAATTTTTCTTCCACTTTTTGACTATCCTTTGGTTTTCCCATGGATACCTATTCTTACTTCTACTCTTCTAACAATATTTTCGGGAATCATTGCAGGAATTTATCCAGCTTATAAAGCTACACAAGTTGATCCTATAATTCTTTTAAGACACAATTTTTAAATTGACTATCTACTTTTTCGGTCTTACATTTTAAAAGTAGGAAAATAAATTTTTTAGGAGGTAATGAATATGAGCAAAAAAAGAGAAAGATGGATAAGACATACCCAAGAATATGAAACTACTAATGATCCTTATGCTATAAAAGCTGCTCCCGCAGGAGAAGCTATATGTCCAAACTGTAAAGCTGTTTTTAAAGATAAAAGATGGTTTTTAGATGAAGATTTATATGAAGAATTAAAAGATATAGACACTGTTCCACAAATTATTTGTCCTGCTTGTAGAAAAGCCCTTGAAAAATATGCTATGGGATATCTTTATATTTCTGGAAAATTTTGGAAAACTCATAAAGATGACATAATGAAGCTTATTAATAATGAAGTTGAAAGAGCAAGGGGATTAAATCCTCTTCATCAAATAATTGATATTTATGAAGAGGATGGAAAAACTGTTATAGAAACAACTACTGATCAGCTTGCTCAAAGATTGGGAAGAGCTTTATATAAAGCTTATAAAGGAGATCTTGAATTTAGGTGGTCAAAAGGTAATAAATTGGTTAGAATTTACTGGTCAAGATAAAAGTCTTGAAAAATTTTAATTATTAACTAAATTGAATAATTTATTAAAATTTTATGGAAGTAATACTTTTAGTTTTTTCTCTTATAATAATATTAATTTGTGCAGAACTTTTTACTAATGGAGTTGAAAGTTTAGGAGAAAAATTCTCTTTATCTCAGGCAGTAGTAGGAAATATTTTAGCAGCTATAGGAACTGCTCTTCCCGAAACTATAATACCATTAGTTGCTATTCTTTTATACAAAGGAGAAAGCGGAGCTCATATAGGAGTAGGAGCTATTTTAGGAGCTCCATTTATGCTAATTACTGTAGGATTATTTTTAGTTGGTTTTGGAGTTTTTATAAGCTATTTTTTAAAAAGAAGAGAAAAATTAGAAATTTATTTAGAACCTCATATTTTTATGAAAGATTTTGCTTTTTTTCTTTTGAGTTATTCCTTAGCCATTTTTTTTCCTCTAATCTTTCCTAATACTCAGTCATTACATTATCTTATTGCGATTTTTCTACTATTTAATTATACTATTTACTTATTTTTTACTTTTAAGGCTGAGAGCTTAAAAATTGAGTCTTGTGAAGAATTATATTTTGCTAAGTTCTTAAAATTTTCAAATTTAAACCCTCATAAAAAATTTATTTCTGTTTTTCTTTCTATTTTTCAGATAATTTTTGCTTTAGTCATTATGATAAAAGGAGCTCATATTTTTGTAGAAAATTTAGAAATATTAGCTAAAAACTGGGGAATAGATCCTCTTTTATTCTCACTACTTTTAGCTCCTGTAGCAACTGAACTTCCTGAAAAAAGTAATAGTTTCCTTTGGTCTTTAAGAAAAAAAGATATTCTTGCCTTAGGAAATATGACAGGAGCAATGGTATTTCAGTCAACTTTCCCTGTAAGTATAGGGCTTCTTTTTACTTCTTGGGAAATTAAAGGACTTGCTTTAGCCTCAGCTTTAATTACACTTTCTTTAGGAACAATTTATCTTTTATTTTTAAAAATTTTTAAAAAACTTCCTCCTTATATTTTGTTAATCTCTGGATGTTTTTATTTGATTTATGTTTATTTAGTGATAAAAACTTTTTATTCCTAAAATGAAGAATTATTTAGAATGGCTT
>QNAZ01000038.1 GCA_003641645.1 Thermodesulfobacteriota bacterium | reverse complement strand
GCTTATGGGTCTTCATTAGTAATATACTTTAGTCTAACTTCAGAAAGAAATGGATAAAGTTCTTTTTTAAAATAAATTTTATTTATTATTTTTTGAACTTATATCCTCAAACTCTTTTTTTAGGCTTCTTGATAATAATCTTTTTAAGCAGGTTTTTGGGGATTCGTTCTTATAAAGCACTCTGTAAACTTCTTCGCAAATAGGAAGCTCTACTTCAAATTTTTTTGCAAATTTTTTAACTACCTTAGCAGTTTTTACTCCTTCTGCAACCTGCCTTAAATCTGTTAAAATATCCTCAAGCTTTTCTCCTTTACCAAGTCTAAAGCCAACCTGATAATTTCTTGAAAGAGCTCCTGTGCAAGTTAAAACAAGGTCTCCCATTCCTGCAAGTCCATAAAATGTATAAAGGCTTCCTCCAAGCTTTGTTCCTAAACGAATTATTTCTATAAGCCCCCTTGTTATAAGACTTGCTCTGGCATTAAGTCCTAACTCTAAACCATCACTTATTCCAGAAGCAATGGCAATTACATTTTTTAAAGCACCTGCTATTTCTACTCCTATAGGGTCATCACTTCTATAAACCCTAAAATAAGGAACAGCCAGCAATTCTTGCATCTTTTTTGTCTCTTCTTCCTTTTCTCCTGCTAAAACTACTGCTGTAGGTAAACCTTTTGCCACCTCTTTAGCAAAAGAAGGACCCCCTAAAACAAAAATTTGACAATCGCAAGAAAGTTCCTCTTTTAAAATGATAAAAGGTGTCTTTTCAGTTTTTAAATCTATACCTTTTATACCAGAAATATGATAAGGAACTTTTTCTGCAAATTTCTTATATTTTTTGACAACTTCTTTTAAGGCAAAAGAAGGAATAACCCATAAAACAGTTTTAGAATCCTTAAAAGCAATTTTTGGATCAAGGGTTGCTTTAAGATTTTTGGGAAGTTTTATTCCTGGTAGATAAAAAGGATTTTCCTTTTCTCTATTTATAGCCTCACAAACTACTTCTCTTCTAACAAGAAGATGAATATCTAATCCTTTTTCAGCTAAAATTTTAGCCAGAGCTGTTCCCCAACTTCCTCCACCAACAACTGTAATTTTCATTTAAACTATCTTCAAATTAAAATAATTCTAATTTATCGCACTTGCGAAATGCGATAAGCTAAGGTATTAAATATTTTTGCATTTTTTTGGGAACCCACCACTCTTCTATATTATATCCAATCCCTATGGCTGCAGGCTTAATTCCCTGAAATCTTTTATGTATAGCTTCTAAACTCATAGGAATATATAAAAAGGTGTAAGGCTGGTCTTCTGCTAAAATCTCCTGAACCTTATAATAAATTTTTTTTCTTTTTTCTTTGTTTAGGGTATATCTTCCTTCTTCTAAAAGCTTGTCAAGTTCAGGATTACAATAGCTTACAAAATTAAGTCCTGGGGACTTTATTTTAGAGCAGTGAAATATATCATAAAGATCTGGGTCAGGAGTAGTTGCCCACCCTAAAATTACTGCTTCAAACCTTCTGGTATCTATAAACTGATGGATAAGAGTAGTCCATTCCATAACCCTTATATTCACTTTTATTCCTATTTGAGAAAGTTGTCTTTGAATAATTTGAGCAGCTAAAAGTCTTGAAAGATTACCTTGGTTTACAAGAAGAGTAAATTCAAAAGGTCTACCATCTTTTTCAAGAATACCTTTTTTTCCTTTTTTAAATCCTGCTTCGTATAAAAGCTCAAGAGCTTTTCGAGGATTATAAGGACAGGATTTTTCAATTTTTTTATTATAAAACCAGGTATCAGGTTTATAAGGTCCATAAGCAGGTCTCCCCTGTCCCAGCAGAGCTCCCTTTACTACTTCTTCTTTATTGATAGCATAACAAAGAGCCTTTCTTACTTTTTTATCTTTAAAAAGTGGATGTTTTAAGTTATAACCAATATAAGTAAATGAGAAAGAAGAATACTTGTAAATATTGAATTTTCTTTTAAGCTTACTTTCTCTTTGAAGTTTTAAGTATTGAAGAGGAGTAAGAGAAATCCAATCAATCCCTCCAGATTTTAGTTCCATAAAAAGAGTGGTAGGGTCAGGAATAATTCTATAAATTATGTAATTTAAATAGGGTCTTCCTTTATAATAAAGGGGATTGTATTTTAAAACAATTTCTTGCTGAGTTTTCCATTTCTCAAATTTAAAAGGACCATTTCCAATAGGTTTTCTACCAAAAACATTTCTTAAATAATCCAAGCTTTTTCCTTCAAGAATATGCTTAGGCAGAACAACAATATTTCCCCAGGAAGGCAAAGCTAATGCAAAAGGTCTTTTATAGGTTACTTTAAAAGTATAAGGATCAATAATCTTAAAATCTTTTACTTCTAAAAAGTCACTGGCATAAGGAGAGGGAATCTCAGGAGAGGTTATGAGTTTAAAGCCAAAATAAACATCTTCTGCAGTAACCTCAACTCCATCTTCCCATTTAATTCCCTTTTTAAGATAAAAGGTGATTGTTTTTTGATCAGGTGATATTTCAAATCTTTCAGCAATATCACCGATTATTTTAAGATCAGGTCCATACTTTACAATTCCTAAAAAAATATGTTCTGCAACTTCATGACTCATTACATCCGTTGCTATCATTGGAATAAGGATACTTGCATCAGCAATAGAACCTATTACAAGAGCATCTCCATAATCTGGTTTTAGTTTTTTAACTTCTGCTTTTTCTTGAGAAAAAAGAGCCTCATATAAAATTAATATAAAAACTATTAGAAGGAGTGTTTTAATTTTTCTATTCACGGTTTTAATCTTATTTTATATAAAGGTTCATAAAGAGGTCCTTGGGGATAAAGCGTGCTTTTAAAAAATGTGAGTTCTTCTACTTTAAAAGTAAACCCTTCTAAAGTTTTAGCTTTTTCAGAAAGTTTTTCCAGATAATTTTTAAAATCTTCCAAATTACCCGGAGATTTTACTCTAAAAAGGGTTATATGGGGATGAAACTTATCCTTGCTATCACCTATTTTAAGTTTTTTAAAAAGTTTTTCTAAAGAACCTTGAAGATCAAACAAGGTTTTATCTTCAGTTTTTAATCCTATCCATACTACTCGAGGTGTCTTTTTTTCAGGGAAAAATCCTACATTTGTTAATATAAGTTTAAAAATTGGATAATTTTCAACAACTTTTTGAGACTTTTTGAAAAGTTTTTCAAGTATTTTTTCAGATATATTTCCGAAAAATTTTAAAGTAATATGAAAATTAGGCTCTGCAACCCATTTTATTTTAATACTCTCTGGAACAGTAATTTTACTAAGTTCAAAAAGATTTCTCTTTAATTCCTGTGGCAAATCTATAGCTAAAAAAGCCCTCACCATATAAGAGATACCTCCTTAGAATATCAAGAGATGTATAACTTGCTAAAATCTGAATATCTCTTCTTTCACCTAAAAAACTAAATCTAAAAGCTTTGATCTTATTTTTATATGAAAATCCTATGTAAACTGTTCCTACAGGATTTTCAGGTGTTCCACCAGTTGGTCCTGCAAATCCTGTAATACTTAAAGCATAATCAACACCAGTCTTTTTTCTTGCTCCTTCTGCCATCTCTATTGCTACTTCATAACTTACCACATCAAATTTTTTAATGGTTTCTGGATTTACTCCCAGAAGTTCAATCTTACTTTCTGGACTATAAGTAACAAAACCCCTATCAAAATAAAGAGAACTACCAGAAACAGAAGTAATAAAAGAAGCTAAAAGACCACCTGTGCAAGATTCAGCAGTAGCAAGTTTTTCTTTTCTTTCTTGAAGAAGCTCGCCAATTACTTGAGGCAAATTTTTATCTTTCTCACTTATGAGGTATGGAGCAAATTTCTCTTTTAATTTTTCTATAAAAACATGAAGATCTTTTTCATTTTTTCCTCGCAGAATTAATTTGACTTCTGGAAATACTGGATAATAACCTATTTTTATAGAAGATAAAATTTCATCTGGGAAAGTATTTATAAATTGATTAAGATCAGTTTCATTTAAATCAAAAAACCTTAAAGTTTTTATAATTTGTTCTTTAGTTTCAGCACTTAAATTTAAAAGTCTGGGAATAACTTCAGTATTCAAAAGATTGTCAAATTGATGGGGAACTCCAGGAAGAAAAAAAAGAGGTTTGTTTTCTATTTCCAAGAGATAACCTGCTGAAGAAAAATCCTTAGATAGAGGAATAGCACCTTCTGGAAGTAAAGCCATTTTTTTTGCCAGTTCCTGAGATAATTTATATTCCCTTGCAGAATAGATAGCAGATAAAAATTCTGGATACTCCCTTAGTTTTAAGTTAAAAGCCTTGGTAACAGCTAAATTAGTGAGGTCATCATCTGTTGGACCAAGTCCACCAGAAATTATCAGAAAATCATATTTCTTAGTAAGAGCTTTTAGGTAGTCAGCAATAACATCTATATTGTCTGGTAAAGTAATAATTTCACCAATCTCAAATCCATAAGAAGTAAGAATTTTCCCTGCAACAATACTATTAGTATTATTGATAGCACCATAAATAAGTTCATCTCCAATAAAAATTAAAGCACACTTCATCCTTAAATTTTAATCTTATATTAGAGTTAGATATTTGGCAATATAAATAAGAATAATTACAAGAATGTTGGTTAAAAAGCCTGCTATTATATCATCAGCCATAATTCCCCATCCATTAGGAAGTTTTTCAAATTTTTTAAGAGGATAAGGTTTCTGAATATCTATGATTCTAAAGATAATAAAAGCAAGGATAAACTCTAAAAGAGTGTGTTTTCCAGCAACTCCTATCCACATTCCTGCTATTTCATCTATTATAACAAAGTCAGGATCATCATTCTTTAAAAGTTTAGAAGTAAAATCAGAGCTTATTATCCCCAGAATAATTATTCCTGAAATTATTAATAACTGATAAATAAAAGGAAAATCTTTTAAAAACCAGAAAAAAATTAATCCTTCTAAAGAACCGAAAGTTCCAGGACAAACTGGTAAAAATCCAATTAAAGCTCCTGAAGAAAGGAAAATAAATAAAAAATTTTTATCAAATTGGTTAAAAGGGAGGATTTTGTAATTCCTTTTCAAATTCACTATAATCTTCCAAGTCTATTAGATTTCTTAATTTCCATAAATAAAGTTTTATTTTTACCTTTTTTTCCTCAGATTTAGTATTTTTCAAAATTTGTTTGGCTCTTTTTTCCATTTTTTTTATATTTTTGTAGAGCTTCAGTTTTTAAAGTTTCTTTATAGGCTTTAACCTTTTCAAGAAGTTCTTTTGCCATAGAATTTACTTTTTTTAACTCCTTTTCTGCTGATCTATAGTATTTACTTTGGTATAGTTCCTTAGCTTTTTCCCAAGCATCTAAAACTTCCTCATAATCATTTTTAAATATCTCATCCACTTTATATTTCTTAAGTTGATTAATTAGGTTTTCAGTTTCATTATAAAGTTCTTTTGGAGCAGGATACAAAGTAATATATTTTTTTATAAAAGGAATATGGGTCAAAGAGACTTTAATTTTTTCTACTGTATTTTCCTTAAATTCATAAAGAGATGACTTAAGATTTTTTAGAGTTTCACAAGAAATCAGAATAAATAGAACCAAAAAGAGGATGGTAATTTTTTTAAATATTTTTCTTTCCATAGTTTTTTTAAATCAGATCCTTTAAAGCATCTTCTATAGTTTCAAATTTAAATTTAAAACCGAGTTCTAAAAGATTTTTAGGATACGCTCTAATGCTACAGGTTATAATGTTTGCCAGTTCTCCAAATATAAGTTTCATCATAAAAACAGGCACAGGTAAAAGTGTGGGTCTTTTTAATACTTTTCCTAAGGTTTTAGTAAATTCTTTATTGGTTACAGGATTGGGGGAGACAAAGTTGTATATTCCTTCTTTTTCTTTTTTAATTAGAAATAAAATTGCAGAAACAAGATCTTTTATATGGATCCATGGAAACCACTGATTACCTTTTCCAAGAGTTCCTCCTAATCCTAATTTAAAAATTGGTAAAATTTTGGGAAGCATTCCTCCTGTCCTTCCAAGAACAACTCCTAATCTTGCAATGATTATCTTTGCATCTTTTTCTTTAGCTTTTAAAGCTCTCTTTTCCCACTCTATACAAGTTTTTGCTAAAAAGTCATCTCCAGGTAAGCTATCTTCTGTAACTAATGTATCACCTTTATCTCCGTAATATCCTACAGCAGAAGCATTTATAAGTAAAGCTGATTTTTTTAAAGAAGAAACTATATTTTCTGTAGATTTTATCCTACTTTCTAAAATTAGCTTTTTGTAAGCTTTGGTCCATCTGGAAAATATATTTTGTCCTGCAAGATTGATAGCTATGTCAGTCTCTTCAAGATATTTTTGCCATTCTCCAGATTTTGTGGGATTTCCCCAAATTACTTTACAGGAAGAGGGTAATTTTTTTGCTTTTTCTTTATTTCTTACAAGCACTTGAACTTCATAGCCTTCTTTTAAAAGAGCTGGAATAATAGAACTTCCTATAAAACCTGTTCCACCTGCTATGAAAACTTTTTTCACAATTTAATCCTTAAATTATGCCTCACCTTTTGCAATTTTAGAAAAAGTAGAAAGATTTTCTGTTTTTCCTATTACAATAAGGGTATCTCCAGGTTCTATAATTGTATTGGCAGAAGGATTAAATTCTATCTTTCCATCAGCCCTTTTAATACCTATCACTATAACTCCTATTTCTCTACCAATATTTGCATCTTTTAAAGTTTTTCTTACAAGTTTTGAATTTTCAGAAACTATAATTTCTTCAATTTGAATATCCCTATATTCTGAGCCTGTAGCAAATTCTAAGAAATCTATCACATTTGGTCTAAGAACTGTATGGGCTATTCTTAGACCTCCGATATAATAAGGACATATAGCTTTATCTGCTCCAGCCATTTTTAATTTCATTCTGGCTTCTTCGTCTGTAGCACGGGCTACTATAAAAAGATTAGGATTTAAAAATCTTGCACTGAGAACTACATAGAGATTTTCTGCATCTGAAGGTAAAACAGAAATTATTCCTTTTGCCCTTTCAATCCCAGCCTCCCTTAATACTTCATCTTTGGTAGCATCTCCTATAATATAAAGTAAATCTTCTTCGTCTTTAATATTTTCTTCATTTAATTCAATTACTACAAATTTTACTTTGTTTGCTTTAAATTCATTACAAAGAATACTTCCCATTCTTCCATAACCACATATAATATAGTGATTTTTAAGTGCCTCGATTTCCTTTTTCATTTTCTTTTTTTTAAACACCTCCTTTATTTCACCTTCTATTAGTATTTTTGCTCCTGTTGTCATAGCATAAGTAAAAACACCAAAACCACTGAAAATAAGTAGTATAGTAAAAAATTTTCCGACTTCACTTAATTCTTTTACCTCTCTAAAACCTACAGTTGCTACAGTAATTACTGTCATGTAAAGAGCATCTAAAAATTTTAAATCTTCAAGTGTCATATAACCAATTGTTCCAAAACATATAACCCCCAAAATTAAAAATGAAATTATTAG
>QNAZ01000037.1 GCA_003641645.1 Thermodesulfobacteriota bacterium | reverse complement strand
TATACTGAACCAACTATTTATTTTGAGTTTGCTTATGATTGTGCCAAATTAGCTACAAAACATGGATTAAAAAATGTATTTGTTTCTAATGGATACATGACAAAAGAAGCTATTGATTATATAAAACCTTATCTTCATGGAATAAATGTAGATCTTAAGGCTTTTAGAGAGGAATTTTATAAAAATCTCTGTAAAGCAAAATTGCAACCTGTTTTAGAAAATTTAAAATATCTAAAAAATCAAGGTATATGGTTAGAAATAACCACTCTCATTATTCCAGGAGAAAATGACGATCCAGAAGAATTAAAGGACATTGCTAATTTTATATGCACTGAGTTAGGACCAGAAGTTCCTTGGCATATTTCCCGTTTTTTCCCTAATTATAAACTTTTGAACAAGCCCTTTACTCCGGAAGAAACCTTATTAAAAGCTTATTATATAGGTAAAGAAGCAGGACTTTATTATATCTATATAGGAAACGTTCCAGGTAATCAATATGAAAATACCTATTGTCCCAAATGTAATCATCTTATTATTGAAAGATATGGATTTAGGGTTTTAAAAATAGACCTTAAATCTGATTTAACTTGTCCTAAATGCGGTTTTTTTATACATGGAGTCTGGAACTGAGTATTTTAAAAATTTTGCTCCTAATTGACCACAAGCAGCATTTATCATAAGCCCTTTACTTTTTCTTACAGTTGTTAATATTTTCTGAGAAAGAAGATATTTTTGAAACCTTTCTATCTTATCTGAAGAAGGTCTTTCAAAAGGAAGATCAGGATGTGGATTAAAAGGAATAAGATTCACTTTAAAAGGATAACCTTTTAAGAGTTCAGCTAATTTAATAGCACACTCTTTACTATCATTTACATTTTTAATTAACACATATTCTATAGTGATCCTACTGTTTTTTATACGAGGAAATTTTTTACATGCAGAAATTAGTTCCTTTACAGAGTATTTCTTTGCTACAGGAATGAGTTTTCTTCTTATTTCATCTGTTGGAGCATGAAGAGAAAGTGCCAAAGCTACAGGAAATTCTTTAGCCAGTATTTCCATTTCTTTTAATAATCCCACAGTTGAAACAGTAAGCCTTTTTCTGGAATAATTAAATCCCTTAGAGTGAGCAAGTATTTTTAATGCCTTTATAAGATTTTGAAGATTTAAAAGAGGCTCTCCCATACCCATAAAAACTACATTTCTTAAAGGTAGTATCTCCCCTTTTTCTTTTAAATATCTTCTTGCAAGAACAACCTGAGAAATTATTTCATAAACCTCTAAATTTCTTTTAAATCTTAATTTTCCTGTAACACAAAATTTACAACCAATGGGACATCCTACTTGAGTTGAAACACAAAGAGTATAATGATCTCTTTCTGGAATTATAACAGTCTCAATTAAACTTCCATCTGCTAATTTTAATGCAAATTTAGTTGTTCCATCTATATCCTCTTCTTTATTTAAGATCTCTGGGAGTTCTAAAGAAAATTTTTCTGAAAATTTAGCTCTTAAAGTTTTAGGAAGATTTGTCATTTCTTCAAAAGTGATAGCATTTTTGCAAGTAATCCAGTGAAAAATCTGTTCCCCTCTATATAAGGGCTCTCCCAAAGTTTTCATTAATTCTTTTATTTCTTCTATAGTGTAATCTCTTAAATTTGGTTTAATCATAGTTTATCAAAGTTCCAAGGGTTTTACTGAATATACTGTAGAAAGCTCACTTAATTCTTTTAAAGCAGATGGTGTGGGAGGTTGAGTAAGGCTGAGAAGAATCACATTTGTCTTTTTCATAGGATCGTGTCCTACATACATTCTTGAAATATTTAAATTATGACTACCAAGAATAGTTCCTATTTTCCCTATTACCCCTGGTCTATCTTCATTAAAAATATAAAGCATATGCCCTTCTGGTAAAGCATCTAACCTAAATCCATTAATTTTAACTATACGAGGTTCTTTTTTCCCAAAAATAGTTCCTTCAACTACTGTATATCCTGCAGTATGTTTAATATTAGCACTTATTAATGAAGTAAAATCTTCTGAGATCTCAGTTTTAGACTCTACTATTTTTATATGTCTTTCTTTTGC
Source organism: Thermodesulfobacteriota bacterium (assembly GCA_003641645.1). Classification (GTDB taxonomy): domain Bacteria; phylum Desulfobacterota; class Thermodesulfobacteria; order Thermodesulfobacteriales; family Thermodesulfobacteriaceae; genus Thermodesulfobacterium. Next base: position 5,486 of record QNAZ01000037.1, on the reverse strand, counting down.
TCTTATAAGGGCATTAACATAATTAACATCTTCTTTTAAAAAAGGAAAAAGGAGTCCCTTTACAAAAGCTAAAGTTATAGGTTTAACATCAAGTTGGGATATTTCTCCTTTATAGATAATTTCTATTTCTTGAATAGCTCCTTCTGCAATTTGAGCAGCAAGTAAACCCATTTTCTCTGCTAAAGTTAATATTGGAGTAATGATTTTTAAAAATTCTGGTGGCAAAGAGGGAACATTAACTGCATTTCTTATTATTCCTTTTAATAAATAATCAACTACTTGTTTAGCTATTTCTACAGCTACAGTTTTTTGAGCTTCAACAGTAGAAGCTCCTAAATGAGGAGTTCCTATGAAATTTTCTAAAGAAAGTAAAGGATGATTTGGATCTATAGGTTCTTTTTCGAAAACATCAAGAGCTGCTCCTGCTACTTTTCCAGAGGTCATAGCTTTATAAAGTGCTTCTTCATCTATAATACCGCCTCTTGCACAATTTATAATATAAACTCCATCCTTCATCATAGAAAAAGCTTTTTCATCTATAAGATGATAAGTTTCTTTAGTTAAGGGAGTATGAATAGTAATAAAATCTGATCTTCTATACAATTCTTCTAAACTAACAAGCTCTACTCCTTTTTTTTCTGCTGCTTCTGGAGAAACATAAGGATCAAAAGCTATAACCTTCATTTTCATTCCAATAGCTCTATCTGCCACAATACTTCCTATTCTTCCTAAACCAATAATTCCAAGAACTTTATTATTTAACTCTACCCCCATAAATTTCTTTTTTTCCCATTTTCCATTTTTTAAAGATGCCACAGCATGTGGAATTTTTCGCGCAAGAGAAAATAATAATCCTAAAGTATGTTCAGCAGCAGATAAAGTATTTCCACCTGGAACATTCATTACTACAATACCTTTTTCATTAGCAGCATTTAAATCTACATTGTCAAGTCCTGTTCCTGCTCTACCTATAACTTTCAAATTTTTCGCTTTTTCTATAACTTCTTTTGTAACTTTGGTTGCGCTTCTTATAATAAGCGCATCAAATTCAGAAATTATTTCTAATAGTTCTTCATGAGAAAGACCTGGTTTATAAAAAACCTCCAATCCAGAATTTTTTAAAATTTGTATTCCATCCTCTGAAATAGAATCCGAAATCAAAACCTTCATCTTTTATCTCCTCCTTTCATTTTTTTATAGGTATTCTTTTTTTATATAATCAAATAAAATTTCTTCAGCAACTTTTACTCCTATTCCGTAAGTTATAGGATATCCAAAAAGATTAAGACCCATCTCTAAAGCTGAAATAGCTATTAATAAGTCAAAAAAAGATTGATCTCCCATATGAGCAATTCTTATAATTTTTCCTTTAAGATGCTCTTGTCCTCCTGCAAAAACAATTCCCAGTTTATTTCTAAGAAATTTTAAAAGCTCATTTGTATTCAATCCTTCAGGAACTTTAATTACTGTAAGAGATTCAGATGGCACTTCAGAAAATATTTCTAAATTAAGTGCAGATACTGCTTTTCTACAAGCTAAAGAGAGTATCTGGTAATGCTTAAATAATTTCTCAAGACCAATTTCTTTTATACGTTTTAGCATTTTTCTTAATCCAAAAAGTAAACTAACTGCAGGGGTAAAAGCTGTAGTATCTTTTGCATAAGCTTTTTTTTCTTTTTGAAGATTAAAATAATATTTAGGAAGTTTAGATTTTTCAGCCAAAGTTTGGGCTTTATCTGAAAAAGCAATAAAAGATAAACCCGGAGGTAAACTCAAAGCCTTCTGAGAACCTGTAATAACTACATCGAGACCCCATTTATCCATTGGAAGTTCATAAACTCCAAGAGCAGAAATTGCATCTACTACAATAACTGCTTCAGTTTCTTTTACAATCTCTGCAATTTCTTTAACAGGATGTTTTACTCCTGTTGAGGTTTCACATGCTTGAATCAAAACACCTTTAACATCTGGAGTTTTTTTAAAAACTTTTTCTACCTCTTCAGGTTTTACAGCCCTTCCCCAGGGAATATCAATTACTATAGGGTCTAATCCAAAGGTTTTAGAAAGTTCTAACCATCTTTGTCCAAATTTCCCTCCTACTATTACAATTACTTTATCTCCTGGAGAAAAAATATTTACAATAGCTGATTCCATAGCCCCTGTTCCTGATGAAGCAAAAAAATATACTTCTTTTTGAGTTTGAAAAAGATATTTTAAATTTTCTCTAATTTCTTTTAAAATTTCAGAAAACTCAGGTAACCTATGATGAGTTATTGGTTGAGCCATAGATAAAAGCACTTCAGGTGCAACTGAAACAGGTCCAGGAGTAAAAAGATATTTTTTATTTAGAAATTTCATAAAATCCCTCCTTTTTTCTATTCAAAAAATTAAATTTCTATATCTAAAATCTCAAAATTTTTTGCTCCTGAAGGTGTTTTAACTTGAACTTCATCTCCTATTTCTTTACCTATTAAAGCTCGTGCTATAGGAGAATTTATAGAAATACTGCCATTTGGAGGATCTGCTTCATAAGGTCCAACAATTTTATAAATAACAACTTCATCTGTATCTAAATTTAATAATTTTACTTTTACTCCAAATTGAATCTTATCTGGAGCTTTTGTAAGATGAGGAATAACCTCTGCATTAGCTAAAATACCTGATAATTCCTGTATCCGACCCTCTATATAAGCTTGCCTTTCCTTAGCAGATTCATATTCTGCATTTTCTGAAATATCACCATGGGCTCTTGCTTCTTCTATAGCTTTTATTACATTTCTTCTCTCAATTTTAATAAGATATTCCAATTCTTTTTTTATTTTTTTTATACCTTCAGGAGTAAAAGGTATTTTAGTCATAAAACCTCCTATTTAATGTATTTAATGTTTAAATACTCTTTGCCCTGTAAACATCATAGCTATAGGTGGATTATATTCATTGCAAGCTTGAATTACTTCCCAATCTCTTATAGAACCACCTGGTTGTAAAATAGCTGTAACACCATGTTTTGCTGCTACATCTACAGAATCTCTAAAAGGTAAAAATCCATCTGAAACCATAACTGCACCTATAAGTCCTCCTTTCTTTTCTTTAGTTTCTTCATCAATTTCCTCTTTTTGAGATTTAGGTCTACTTCCTTTTTCTATTTCAAGTTCTAATTGTTTATATGGTATACCATATTTGTCATAGCAAAGAAGATCTGCATATTTAGTATAAGCTTTAAAAATGGCTATTTCTGTGCATCCCACTCTATCTTGTTCCCCTGTTCCGATACTTACTGTGCATTCATTTTTTACGAATAATACAGAATTTGAAGTTACCCCCATTTCTACAGCCCAACCAAAAATCATATCCTTTATTTCTCTTTCATCAGGTTCTCTTAAGCATTTATATTCTATTTCATCTTTTAATGCTATAGCTGGCTTTAAATCTTCTTTTTTTCTAATCCTATTTAACTGAGATACCTGAAGAATCAAACCTCCATCTATAAGACTTTTAAATTCAACTACTCTGTGATTAGCGTATTCCTCTAATTTATCCAGTTTTTTTATTCTTATAATTCTTAAAGATTTTTTCTTTTTTAAAATTTCTATAGCTCCATTTTCATATTCAGGAGCAGCTAGAACTTCAAAATATTGTTCTGCTATAGCTTCTGCACAAGCTTTATCTACGGGTCTATTAAGTGCTATAGCACCACCAAAAGCTGCTATTCTATCAGCTCTATAAGCTTTTATAAAAGCCTCTTCTACAGTAATTCCATAAGCAACTCCACAAGGATTATTATGTTTAACAATTACACAAGCTGGTTTATCAGTTAAATATCTTAAAATACCAAGAGCATTATCTATATCTGTAAGATTAATTTTACTGGGATGTTTACCAAATTGAATAAAATCTGACTCTTTTAGACTTGAAACTAAACCAAGACCTGGAGAAATAAATTCACATTCTCCTAAAATTAGATTTCCTGCAACTAATTCATAAAGTGCTGCTTCCTGATCAGGATTTTCTCCATATCTTAAACCTTTCTTTTCAAAAACACCAGGCTCTATTTCAACTTCCCAAGTTTTTTTCTTATAAATAAGTGTTTGATCTCCAAAGGTAATCCTCAGTTCTGAGGGGAAACGTTCTTCTACAATAGTTCTATACATCTTTTTTAAATCCTTAATCATAATCTTAACCTCCTTTATTTTTTTATCAAATCCCAGATTTTTTAATAGACGAAATATACTTTATCATATCTTCAGCAATTCTCCAACTTGCTCCAGGAGAACCAACTATTTTTTTAATCATCTCAAGTTCTCTTTTTATCTCATTTCTTTTGGTTTCATTTTCTAAAAGTTCTCTTATTTTTTGAGTAATAAATTCAATTTTATTTTTTTCTTTTATTATCTCTGGATATACTTCTTTTCCTAAAATTAGATTAGAAAGACTAATATAAGGCACTTTTATCATCTTTTTAGCTATAAAAACCATCCAAGAAGGTAAGGAATAAGTTACTATAGCAGGAGTTCCAAGAAGAGCAGCTTCTAAAGTAATAGTTCCAGAAGATAAAAGTGCTACAGTGGAGTATTTTAAAATTTCATACTGAGTATTTTCTATTACTTTTAATTGAGTTCTTGCTTTTTCCCATAAAAACGAATCTTTAAGTCCTGGTGCCTTTACCATTACACCTTGAATATTGGGATTGAATTTTTTAAGATTTTCAAAAATTTTTAAAAACATAGGTATATGTCGAGTTATCTCTCTTTCTCTGCTACCTGGAAAAAAACTTATTAAAGGTTTGGATTTGTTAAGTTTATATATTTCATAAAAAAAATTTTCTGAAAGGTTTGTTTTTATCAAATCTAAAATAGGATGCCCTAAATAAACAGTAGGTATATTATAAGAAGAAAAAAAATCTTTTTCAAAAGGAAGAACTACATACAATCTATCTACATATTTTTTTAATACATAAACCCTTTTTTTATTCCAGGCCCAAGCTTGAGGAGCTATATAATATATTACAGGATATCCTAATTTTTTAGCTAATTTAGCTATTTTTAAATTGAATCCTGGAAAATCCACCAATATTACTACATCTACCTTTCTTTTTTTTAAAAATTCTTTAATTTTTTTATAAACAAACCAATATTTTTTAAGCTCAGAGAAACTCGGTAATCCTACTAAAGCTAATGATTCAGCAGGAAAAAGTATTTCTATACCCAAACTTCTCATCTTAGGTCCACCAATTCCAACAAATTGAAAAACAGAATTTAGTTCTTTAATTCTTTTAATTAATAAATATCCATATATATCTCCTGAAATTTCACCAGTTATTATTAAGATATGAGGAAATTGATGGTTCATAAAAATCTTTGCAAATTTTCTTCTACATGTTTTTTTATTTTAAAAGCAAGTTCAAGTGATTTTATAGCCTCCTCTCCTGGCACTTTAACTTTATTTCCATTAAGAATACTTTTAATAAAAAATTCTAACTCTTCTTT
>QNAZ01000036.1 GCA_003641645.1 Thermodesulfobacteriota bacterium | reverse complement strand
ATAAAAAGTATAGTTAATATTCCAATAAGAGGAAACCAAATAATCCAAGAAAGCAGATTATTTAACAAAAATTCCATGGTGCTCCCCCATCTCAACTATTTCAAATATAAATAAACTAAAAGATACACCAATATTCCAATCAAAATAAAAGTTGAATAATGATTAATAATTCCAGTATGTAAAATTCTTAAACCTGTTCCAGTTATATTCACAAGTCTTGCACTACCATTAACTATACCTTCTATAATAATATTGTCTGAAATTCCACAAATTATTTTTCTTGAAACCCATAAAGTTGGTCTAACAATTGTATAAAGATACAATTCATCAAAATACCATTTTCTAAAAAGAAATGTATAAATTGGTCTAAAGTTCTTAGAAAAGAAAGTTTCTAAGCTTGGTTTTTTAATATAAACTAACCATGCTAAAAATATTCCAAAAAGCCCAGCAGCTATAGAAAGAAGCATAAGAAGATATTCAGTTGAGTGTGGAATATGATGAATAGTTCTTGGAGGACCCAATACGGGTTCTAAAAATTTTTCTATATGATTTTTTCCACCTAAAATTTCAGGAATTCCTATCCAACCTGCAAATATAGACCCTATAGCAAGAAAAATAAGAGGAATAGTCATAACTCTTGGAGATTCATGAGGTTTCCCATGAACATATTCCCATCCTTTAAACTCCCCATAAAAAGCTCTAAAAATAACTCTAAAAGTGTAAAATGCAGTCATAGAAGCTACTATCCACCCTACAAACCATATAAATTTACCCCAAGGGTATTTAGAAAAGAAAGCTTGTGCCAAAATTTCATCTTTACTGAAAAATCCAGCAAATCCTGGAATACCAGAAATAGATAAACTTGCTATAAGAAGCGTCCAAAAAGTTATTGGCATATATTTTTTAAGCCCACCCATTATTCTTAAATCGTTAGGATCAGGAGCATGATGTAAAAGATGAATAATACTTCCAGCCCCTAAAAACAATAAAGCTTTAAAATAAGCATGTGTAAGAAGATGAAACATTCCAGCTATATAAGCTCCTACTCCGCAAGCCATAAACATGTAACCAAGCTGAGAAAGTGTAGAATAAGCGATAACTCTTTTTATATCAAATTGTGTTGGTGCAATGGTTGCTGACATAAAACACGTAAAAGCTCCAATTATAGCTACAATAAACAACATAGCGTCTGATAATTCAAAAAGAGGATGAAGTCTACATACCATAAAAACACCAGCTGTAACCATAGTAGCAGCATGAATCAAAGCTGAAACAGGAGTAGGACCTTCCATAGCATCAGGAAGCCACACATGAAGTGGAAATTGAGCACTTTTACCAATAGCTCCGCAAAATAAAAGAAATGAAATTAAAAAAGGAACATGAATCGGATACCCTAAAACTTCTATATATTTATTAGAAATTTCTGGAAGTTTTTGAAACATCTCATGATAATATACAGTTCCTAAAAAATAAAAAGCTAAAAATATACCAAGAGCAAATCCAAAATCACCAAATCTACAAACTATAAATGCTTTTTTCCCTGCATCAGAAGCACTCTTTTTGGGATACCAAAAACCAATCAATAAATAAGAACAAAGACCAACTCCTTCCCATCCTAAATAAAGAAGAGCTAAATTATTACAAAGAACTAACATTAACATAAAAAAGACAAATAAAGAAATATAAGCAAAAAATCTATAATATCCAGGATCTCCATTCATATAACCCACAGAATAAATATGAATAAGAAAAGATACACAAGTAACCATCGTCATCATCGCTGCAGAAAGAGGATCAACCAGAAATCCTAATCCCACTTTTAAATCATAAACGAACATCCAACTATATATGTCAAAACTAAATATCTTTCCGTTTATTACATCTACTAATACTTTTATAGATAAAAGAAAACTGAAAAATAATGCTAAAATAGGAAGTAAATGGGCTTTGGTTCTAAAATACCTTCTTCCAAAAGTTAAAGTTATAAAACTTGCTAATAAAGGTAAAAGTGGTATTAAAAACACATAAATATTAAATTCTGTAATTATTTCAAAATGTTTCTCAACCATATTCTACCCCTTAAAATTTGTAATCTCATCTGAATAAACTGTTCTAAGCCTTTTATAAATTAAAACTACTAAACTTAATCCAATAGCAGCCTCAGCTGCAGCCATAGCTATAATAAAAAACACTATAATATATCCACTAATATCCTTAGTAAAATAAGAGATAGCAGCAAATAATATAATTAATCCATTAAGCATTATTTCTATAGAAATAAGAATAACAATAAGATTTCTTCTTGAAAGAAATCCAAAAAGTCCTATCAAAAATAGAATTATTGATAAGATAATGTAATATTCTAAAGTCGGCATCTTACCTCCCTACTTCTGTTCTACAATTTTTACTTTTCTTATTAAAAATACAGCACCAAGTATAGCTACTAATAAAACAACACCTATTATCTCAAATTGAAGAAGATAATTTTTAAAAAGATAATTAGCTATCCACCAAACATTACTTTTTTCTTCAATAGTAAAAGGTAAATAGGCTTTAAAGGATGGTTTTAGAGAAAGTAAAATAAGAAGATTTTTTATTAACAATCCTCCCAAAAGTAAAAAAACTATTCCAATCAAACTAACAGTTCTTATAAACACACTTTTTTTGGTTTCCTTTCTTAAATTAATTAGATACACTACAAATAGAAATAAAACTAAAATTGCTCCTGCATAAACTATAATCTGAACAACAGTTAAAAATTCTGCACCAAGTGTTAAAAGTAAAAAGGCTTGATGAATTATCATTACTAATACCAATAAAACTGTATATACAGGATGTCTGGAAAATATGGCAAAAACACTTGAAAATATCATAACAATAGCTAAGTAGTAAAAAATGATTAAATCCCAATTCATACTTATACTCCTGTAAACTGGCGTTTTTTTGCAGGTAAAAACTTTTCAGGAATACCTCTTGGTTTCCAGAAGGGATTCATATAAGGTCTCTTCTGAGTAACTATAAATTCATCCCAATTTTTCAATAATTTTTCTTTGTCAAATATCAGATCATCCCTTGTAAAACCTACATATTCATACCATTCTGTAAGAACTAAAGCATTAACAGGACAAACCTCTTCACAATAACCACAATAAATACATCTTAATGCCTCTATTTCATACTTTACAACCTTTCTTCTCTTAGTTTGTGGATCTATTTCATATTCTATATGAATGCATTTAGAAGGGCATACTCTTGCACAACGTAAACAAGCTATACATAAAGTATCTCCTGTTTTTTCATCTCTAACTAAAGCATGACGACCTCTAAAACCAGGAGCAGGAACAGGTCTAACTTTATCATAATATTGAATAGTTACAGGTTTCGCAAAAAGCATTTTTCTTAAAGTTAAAGCAAGTCCTTTTAAAATCTCAATAAGTAAAGCTTTTTCCAATATTTTCATTATCTCACCCTCTTAAAATATTAGTTTCAAAACAGCTGTTAAAAATAAATTAATAATAGCTACAGGAATTAGCACTTTCCAACCAAGACCCATAAGCTGGTCATAACGATAACGAGGAAGTGTTGCTCTTACCCAAATATATATAAATAAAATAATGTAAAGTTTTATTAAAAACCAAAAGAAAGGAATATAGGGAATTTCAAACGGACCTATCCAACCACCTAAGAAACATGTAACAGCAAGTGCACTCATAACAACCATTCCAAAATATTCTGCAAGATAAAATATAGCAAATCTCATTGCACTATATTCTACAAAATATCCTGCAACAAGCTCTGTTTCAGCCTCTGGCAAATCAAAAGGCACTCTATTACATTCTGCTATAGCTGAAATTATAAATACATAAAAAGCTATAATCTGAGGAATAAGATAAATTTTATAAGGAGAATTTATCTGAGCTTTTACAATATCCATTAAATTAAGACTACCTGCCATTAAAACTACACTTAAAAGTGCTAAACTCATTGCAATTTCATAACTAATAACCTGAGCACTTGCTCTTAAACCACCTAATAAAGCATACCTTGAATTGGAAGCCCATCCAGAAAGAATAACACCATAAGCACTTAAGGAACTTAAAGCTAAAATAAACAAAATACCAACATTTATATTACTTAAAACAAATTTTTTCCATATAGGAATTAGTGCAACACCTGTCCCAGCACAAACAAGAGAAATAAATGGAGCTATATAAAATACAGGTTTATCAACTCCATAAGGAACAAGATCTTCTTTAGTTAAAAGTTTTACCATATCTGCAATAGGCTGAAGTAAACCTCTTGGACCTACTCTATTAGGTCCAAGTCTTTGCTGCATGCGACCAATAATTTTTCTTTCTGCATAGGTTAAATAAGCTACATGAAGTAATGCTATAACTAATAAACTACCAGCAGCTATTCCTAAAAATATTAACTTATCTATTAAATCTCCCATTTTTCCCCCTTATCTATCAGAATCACCTAACACAATGTCCAAAGTTCCAATTATTGCTATAAGATCTGCAACCATATGATTTTTAGCCATATAAGGAATAGCTGAAATATGAACAAAAGATGGTGTCCTTATTCTAAGTCTCCAAGGTTTATTGGAACCATCACTTACTACATAAACTGCTAATTCTCCTTTTGGTGATTCTATAGATGCAAAAGCCTCTCCCACAGGAACAATAGGCTTTTCAACACCTCTAAAAATTACCCCTTTCTTAGGAACAGGTTGAGGTTTAGGTTCTTTCACCTTTTCAGGCATTAAAAGATCCGGAGCATTTTCTGCTAATACTGGTTCTCCCTGAGTTTCAGGTAGTTTATCTAAACATTGTCTAATAATAGAATTAGATTGTCTTAATTCTTCCATTCTAACACGGTATCTATCATAGGTATCTCCGTTTTTACCTGTAGGAACAACAAAATCTACTTCTCCATAAGCATCATAAGGTCTAAATTTTCTTACATCATAAGCAATACCAGAACCTCTAAGACAAGGACCAGTTAAACCAAGATTTATAGCATCCTCTGGTGGAACAACTGCTATTCCCTTAGTTCTTTTTAGCCAAATTCTATTCACATCAATCAAGATTTCATAATCATAAATCCTTGGAGGAAATTCTTCAGTAAATTTATATAACTCATCTATAATTTCCTGAGTAAAATCTTGCCTTACCCCTCCAACCCTTACATAACTATGAGTAAGTCTTGCCCCGCATATTTTTTCATAAATATTTAATAGCCATTCCCTATCTCTAAAACAGTATAAAAAGACTGTCATAGCTCCTATATCAAGTGCATGAGTAGCAAGCCAAAGTAAATGATTACAAATTCTTGCCATTTCACAAACAATAGTTCTTAAAAGCTTTGCTCTCCTTGGAACCTCTAAACCCATAAGTTTTTCAAAAGCTAAAGCAAAAGCAGTATTATTAGCAGCTGAGGCTATATAATCTAAACGATCACTTAATACAATAGCTTGATTATAATTTAAAGTTTCACCTAATTTTTCAACACCTCTATGAAGATAACCTATTATAGGTGTACAATTTATAATAGTTTCTCCTTCAAGTTCTAAAAATAATCTCAAAACTCCATGTGTAGAAGGATGCTGAGGTCCCATATTAATATAAAAAGGTTCTTCCCATTTTTCTTCATTTACTTGTTTTTTATTAATCTCTAAATAAGTTGCCATCTTACCTTCCTTTTAAATAATTTTTTATTTTTTAACTTTTTGTGTAAATTCTTTATATGTTTTCCATTCTTGCTCTTCTTCTAAATAAACAGGGTAATCCTTTCTTAAAGGATGTCCTTCCCAATCATCTGGCATAAGAATTCTTCTTAGATCTGGGTGTCCTTTAAAACTAATACCAAACATATCATAACATTCTCTTTCAAAATAATTAGCTGTCATAAAAAGAGGTGTAACTGAATAATGCCAACAATCATCTTCTGGAATTCTTACTTTTAATCTTATAAGAATTTTGGTATCTAAATTATAAAGATGGTAAACTACCTCAAAACGCTCTTCAAATTTTTTTTGCTTATAATTTAAATAATCTACTCCACAAAGATCAATTAAATATTTAAAACCTTTTTCATCTTTTAAATATTTTATCAAATCTAAAAAACCAGTTCTTTTACAAATTAAAGTAGGATAATCCTTTTCTTGAATTTCTACTATAACTGAAGAAAATTTCTCTTTTAATTCATTAAGTAATTCCTCCATCTTTTATCTCCAAAATCCCCATCTTTTAGATTCTCTTTTTATTTTCTGCTGAAGAGTTAGTAATCCAAAAAGAAGTGCCTCTGGTCTTGGTGGACAACCTGGAATATAAATATCTACAGGTAAAAATTCATCTGCTCCTTGAGCAACTGAATAAGTTTTAAAAATACCACCAGAACAAGCACAACTACCCATTGCAATCACATACTTAGGTTCAGGCATTTGATCATAAACTCTTCTTACAATAGGAGCCATTTTTTTAGTAACTGTTCCTGCAACAATAAGAACATCCGCTTGACGAGGTGTAGCTCTAAAAATAATTCCATATCTATCAAGATCAAAATGACTTGCTCCTGTTGCCATCATTTCTATAGCACAACAGGCAAGACCAAAAGTTACAGGCCACATAGAACCTGCTCGAGCCCAATTAATAATTTTGTCAATTGGACTTATAACTACTGGTGCTCCTGGAATTTGTCTAATACCTGGTGCTATTTCAACTGTATCTTTTTCTATTCCCATTTTAATGCTCCTTCACTCCAAGCATAAATATATGCTATTAATAACATTACTACAAATACACTTATTTCTATTAAACCAAACCAACTTAACTCTTCAAAAATAACAGCCCATGGATAAAGAAAAATTATTTCCACATCAAAGACTAAAAATATAACTGCTATTAGATAAAATCTTATTCTAAAAGGTATCCTTGCATCTCCAGAAGGATCAAGTCCACATTCATAAGGAATTAGTTTTTCAGAATGTTCTCTTCTTGGTCCTAAAATAAGATTAAGTGCAACAAGAAGTATACCAAGCACTAAAAGTAATAATGCAAAAAAGAAAAGATTAAAATAAGAACCCATCTTAACTACTCTCCTCCTTAGGTTTTGCTTGTGGTTTTGCTTGGGGTTTCGGTTTTGGTTTCGGTTCTATTTTCTTTAATTCTAAAGCTTTATTAGGACACGCACTTACACAAAAAGGCATCTCACCCTTAATTATCCTATCATAACATAAATCGCATTTATTAATGGTTCCTGTATTAAAATTAAATTTAGGAACACCCCATGGACAAGCTTCCACACAATTTCTACATCCTACACAAAGTTCCATATTAAAAGTCACTACTCCGTCTTTAATACTTATTGCACCTACAGGACAGGCTGCCCCACATTGAGGCTTTTTACAATGCATGCAAGAAAAATAGTAAAATTTATCCCCAACCTTAAAAATATTACAATTACTTAAACCAAAATGATTTTGAGCACAAGCTTTTACACATTCTTCACAACCATCACAAATTTCAAAATTATGAACAACTTTATACGGCATAAATTTACCCTAATTTTATAAATTTTAGATTATTATTTTTGCATTTTTTAATCTATTAATCAAAAAGTCAACTTTAAAAAGAGGATAAACATCTATAATTT
>QNAZ01000035.1 GCA_003641645.1 Thermodesulfobacteriota bacterium | reverse complement strand
GAGCTTAAAGAGAGGGTATTTCAAATTGAAAGATTAAAGGAAAAAGTAATAGAAGAAAATAAAGAGAAAGTAAAAAATAGATTAAACAAACTTTTTAGAGAATTTGATCTTAAAGGAATAGATGAAAATCGATTTTATCAAGAAATAGCTTACCTTTTAGATAGACTTGATTTTACTGAAGAGCTTGATCGCTTAAAAACACATATTTCTCACTTTGAAATTACTATGGAAGAAGAACATTGTGGTAAAAAACTTGATTTTCTCTGCCAAGAAATGTTTAGAGAAATAAATACTCTTTCTAATAAAGCTCAATCTTCAGAAATTTCTTTAATAACAGTAAAAGTAAAAGATCTTATAGAAAAATTAAGAGAACAAATACAAAATATTGCCTAAGCCATGAAAAAACCTATGCAAAAGCTTAAACTTTATTCAGAACTGTTAAAATTAGAACACACTATTTTTGCTTTACCTTTTGGTTTAGCAAGTTTGCTAATTCTTTATAAAAATTTTCCTTGCTGGGAAAAGATTTTATATATTTTATTTGCTCTTGTCTCTGCTCGCACACTTGGAATGGCTTTAAATCGTTTAATTGACAAACCTTTTGATGAAAAAAATCCAAGAACCCGCCTTTGGCCTCATGTTCAAGGTTTGGTAAAAGATCAAGAAATAAAACTCATTATTCTTTTAAGTACTTTGTTTTTTGTTTTCTTCTGCTATAAGATAAACTATTTAGCCTTTTACCTAAGTCCTGTGGTTATTATATCTCTTTTTATCTATCCTTTTGCAAAAAGATTTACCTATTTTTCTCATTTCTTTTTAGGATTAGTTTATTTTTTAATACCTATAGCTATAGATATAGCCTTAAATGAAAAAATATCTTTAATTGCAATTTTCCTTGGAATAGCTATGGCTTGTTGGGTATCAGGATTTGATATTCTCTATAGTTTACAAGATCTTGAATTTGATAAAATAACAGGACTAAAATCCATTCCTGTTAAATTTGGTATAGGTAAATCTTTAAAAATTGCTAAACTCTTACATTTAATAACTTTTTTCTCTTTACTGCTGAGTGGTTATCTTTATCCAAAAACAACTTGGATATATTTTATTGGACTTATATTAATTGCTCTATTTTTAGCTTATGAACATAGCCTTATCAAAGAAAATGATCTCTCTAAAATTAACAAAGCTTTTTTTACTACTAATGGTTTTATAAGTATTATTTTCTTTTTAGTAATCTGTCTAAACAATTTATATTATTACTTTCTAAAGTAATCTATGAAAATTTTTGCTTTTATTAATCAAAAAGGTGGTGTTGGTAAAACTACTATTGCTATTAATTTAGCAAGGGCTTTAACTCTTAAAGATTATAAGGTACTTTTAATAGATTTTGACCCCCAAGCTAATGCAGGAAGTGGACTCGGAATAAAAGTTAATAAAGAAGAAAGTATCTATCAAGCTCTCATAGAGGGAAACTGTGAAAAATTTATTAAAAATCCTTATCCTAATCTTTATGTATTACCTTCATCCATTGATCTTGCAGGTTTAGAGGTTGAATTAGTAGATTTTCCAAAAAGAGAGTATCTTCTCAAAGAATTAATTAAAAAAAGCACTATTAATGGAGTTCCTTTAAAAAGTTTTTTTGATTTTATATTTATAGACTCTCCTCCTTCTTTAAGCCTTATTACAGTAAATATACTTACTGCTTGTGAAGGAATAATTATTCCTTTACAGTGCGAATATTATGCTTTAGAGGGTTTATCCTTTCTTATAAAAACTATAAGAAGTATTAAGAAAAATTTAAATCCTGATTTAGTTCTATTTGGTCTGGTTTTAACTATGTATGATGTTAGAAATAGGCTTTCTCATGAAGTAGCAGAAGAAGCAAAAAATTATTTTAGATGGATTATTTTTAAAACCCCTATTCCTCGAAGTGTAAGAGTTAGTGAAGCTCCAAGTTTTGGTATGCCAGTTATTGATTATGAAAAAAATAATAAAGCTTCTCTTGCTTTTTTAGAGTTAGGTAAGGAATTTTTAGAAAGAGTTAAAAGTTATAGCAAAATCTGAAAATCAGGTTTTTTAAATTTCACGAGGTTTGACAATATTTTAAACTATGGTATTTAATTTAACAGGCTGAGGTTGTGGAAGAGGGGGTAAAAATTCCCCACTGCCCTGCAGCTGTAACCAGGGACGAAAGCCATTTGAGCTAAGTCAAAGACTTAGCCAACAAGTTAGAATTTTTAAATTTATAGATGGAGGTGGTGTTTATGCAAACAATGGCTTTTGGTTTCCCGAAACTTGGTAAAAATCGTGAATTTAAAAAATTGATTGAAAACTTCTGGAAAGGAAATATTGAAGAAAAGGATTTTTTTAAAGAAATTGAAAAACTAAAAATAAAAAGAGCTGAAATATACAGCAAAAATGTAGATTTTTTTCCCAGTAATGAATTCTCACTTTATGATTTTATGCTTGACACCTCAATAATGTTAGGGATTATTCCTGAAAGATTTAAACCCTATAAAGGACTTTCTACTTACTTTGAAATGGCAAAAGGGAAAGATGCTCTTGAGTTAACAAAATGGTTCAATACCAATTATCACTATCTTGTGCCTGAAATAGAAAATGACGATTTTTCTCTTTTAAAAAATTTTCCTTTAGACGATTTTATTTTTCATAAAAATTTAGGATTTACTACTTTACCAAAAATTATTGGGCCATTTACCTTTTTAAAACTTTCTAAAATTGTGATTAAAGTAAATGGCAAATTAAAACGCTGTAAAATAGAAGAAAAAGAAAAATTTGAAAAATTTTTAGAAAAATTAATTCCATTGTATCAAAAAATACTTCAAGAACTATTTGACTCCGGAGCTAACTCGGTATTAATAGAAGAACCAGCTTTTGTTATGGAACTGAATGTTTGGGAATGGGAATTAATAAAAGAGATCTATAAAAATTTAACAAATTTAGGGGAATTATGGATTTTAACATATTACGATAACGTATCTAATTATCATAATTTTGTTGAACTTCCTGTAAATGGTCTGGGATTAGACTTAATTTCAAATAAAGAAAATCTGGAAAATTTGTTAAAATTAGGTTTCCCTGAAAATAAATATCTAATAGCTGGAATTATAAATGGAAGACAGGTATGGAAAGCAAATTTAAAAGAAAAATTAAATGTAATAGAAAAACTTTCACAAGTTAGTAAGAAATTAATAATTTCCAATTCCTGTCCACTTTATCATCTACCTATTTCACTTGAAGGAGAAGAGCATTTACCTTCTTCGCTTTTGGAAAAACTTTCTTTTGCTGAAGAAAAACTTAGAGAACTAAAGATTCTTAAAGATGTTTTTGAGGGTAAAGACGAAGCTCTAAAAGTTGTAAAGGAAAATGAAAAACTTTTTAAAGAAGAATTCGGAAAAAATGATGAAATACGAAGAAAAATTTTGAATCTTTCTGAAAAAGATTTTAAAAGGGATCTTCCTTATCAAGAAAGATTTAAAATACAACAAAAACGTCTCAATCTTCCCTTATTTCCAACTACAACCATAGGATCCTTTCCACAGACTGAAGATGTAAGAAAAATGAGAACAAAATTTAATAAAAGAGAGATATCCGAAAAAGAATACAAATCTTTTATAAAGAAAAAAATAGAAGAGGTTATAAAATTTCAAGAAGAGATTGGACTTGATGTATTGGTTCACGGGGAGTTTGAAAGAACAGATATGGTTGAGTTTTTTGCACAAAAACTTGAGGGTATTGCTACAACAAAACAAGGATGGGTTCTTTCTTATGGAACAAGAGTTTATAGACCCCCAATAATTTATGGAGATGTATATAGAACTTCTCCTATGACTTTGGAGGAAATAACATATGCACAAAGTCTTACATCAAAACCTGTAAAAGGAATGCTTACAGGTCCTGTAACTATTTTAAACTGGAGTTATTATAGAGAGGACATACCCAAAAATGAGATAGCTTATCAAATAGCAATAGCCTTATTAGAAGAAATAAAAGATTTAGAAAAGGCAGGTATAAAAATCATACAGATAGATGAACCTGCTTTCAGGGAAGGAGCACCGATAAAAAAGAGAGATTGGAAAAACTATTTTGAATGGGCAGTAAAAGCTTTTAAACTTTGTTCCAAGGCTAATCCTGAAACTCAAATTCATACTCATATGTGTTATTCTGAATTTAATGAAATAATAGAGTATATTTATCAGATGGATTTTGATGTGATTTCTATAGAAGCATCAAGAAGCAAAGGAGAAATACTTGAGGCTTTTGAAAATTATAAAGGTTGGGATCGGCAGATAGGGATTGGAGTTTATGACATTCATTCTCCAGCAATTCCCACAAAGGAGGAAATAAGAAAAGTAATAGAAAGGGCTTTAAAAGTTTTTCCTAAGGAACTTTTATGGATAAATCCAGACTGTGGTCTTAAAACCAGAAAATGGGAAGAAGTAGTACCAGCTCTTAAAAACATGGTGGAGGTTGCAAAAGAACTGAGAAAAAAATAGCTAAAAAACTATAGGGTTGACATTTTAAAAAAGTTTTTTAAAATTTTTTAAATAAAAAGTTTTTTTGTCTTTTCAGATCGGGACGTAGCGCAGCTTGGAAGCGCACCCGCTTGGGGTGTGGGGGGTCGGCGGTTCAAATCCGCCCGTCCCGATTTTTTTTATTGGTTAAAATTTACTTTTCTAAAATCAAATAAAACCAGGCACCTTGCCTGGGGGGAGGTGAGCTATGAGAGTTTTTGAACCTCTTTGTCAAGTAGAAAAATTAGAAATCTCTCCTACCCAGCAGGGTGCATTTAAACGAAATATCTGGGGTTATCATTTAATTGTAGAATTTTGGAATTCTCCTTTTGAACTTTTAGCTAAAGCTAAAAATATAGAAAAAGCTTTAAAATTAGCCATTAATTCATTTAATGAGAATAACCATATAAAAGTTATAAGTTACCAATTTCAACCTTTTGGTGTTTCAGCACAAGTTAATTCAGGAAGAGCTCATATTTACATACATACTTGGCCTGAAAATGGCTATTCAGCTATTGATATCATTGCAGAAAATAAAGAAGAAGCTTATAAAATTTTAGAAAAATTACAAAAAATCCTTCAACCAAAAAATGTATATGTAGCTGAAATACTCAGAGGAATTTCTGAAGATTGGGGTGAAACTTGACTGGATACTTTTGGTGGAAAGAAAAAATTTATAGGGATTTCGGACACGCTTATAAAGTTGAATTAGTTTTTGAAGAAAAAAATTTACAAAAAATACAAGTCTTTAAAAATCCTATTTGGGGTTATTTTTTTGTTTTAGATGGAATTATTCAGTTTACTGAAAAGGATGAATTTATCTATCATGAAACTATAACTTATCTTCCTGCCAGTCTTTTAGAATATCCTCCAGAAGAGGTTCTTATAGTAGGAGGAGGAGATGGAGGTGTTTTAAGAGAACTTCAAAAAATTTCTTCTATTAAACGAATTATCCAATTTGAGATAGATACTCTTGTTTTTGAAGTTTGTCAAAAATACTTTTTTAAACTTTCAGGTGATTATAAAGATCCGCGTGTCTCTTTTATAGTTAAAGATGGTTTAGAAGGACTTAAAGAATGTTCAGATGAAGAATTTGATCTTATTATTGTAGATTGCACTGATCCTGTAGGACCAGCTAAATCTTTATACACCTTTGAATTTTACAAAGAAGCTCAAAGGGTTTTAAAATCAAAAGGTGTTTTTATTCAACAGGCAAGTCTTCCTATTTATTTTCCTCACATTATAAAATCTGTTTATCCTTTAATAACATCTGCTTTTCCTATAGTTAAAATTGCCAGAGCTTTTGTTCCTTCTTATGGAGAAGAAATTGCTTTTTTCTTAGCAACTAAAGAATCTAAAGATTGGTTAAATCCTAAACAGCTTTATAAAGGAAAATATTATAATCCTGAACTTAATCTCTATTATTTTTCCATACCTAACACTTGGATTAATATCATTTCAAAATAAGGATTACAAATTTGCAAATTACTGGTGGATTTTTAAAAGGAAGAAAGCTCTATTGTCCTCCTAAGGATTTAAATCTTATTCGTCCTCTAAGAACCAGGATAAGAAAAGCTCTTTTTGATATATTAGGCCAAAATCTACCTGGTTTAAAAGTCTTAGATCTTTTTGCAGGAACAGGAGCACTTGGTATAGAAGCTTTCTCCCGGGGAGCAGATTTTGTTGTTTTTATAGATTCAAGTCCTGTAAGTATTTCCATAATTAAAAGAAATCTCGAAAAATTTAATCTTTTAGATAAATCTCAAATTTTTAAATTGAAACTACCAGGAGGTCTTAAAAAAATTACCAAAAAATTTCAAAATTTTTTTAATTTAGTATTTATAACCCCTCCTTATGAAAAAGGATTGGCTTTAAAAACTCTTCAAAATTTATCAAAAAATTTACTACAGAAAGAAGCTATAATTATTACAGAAGAAAAAACAGGAATAGACCTTCCTGAAAAAATAAACAATTTTAGTCTTATTCAAAAAAGAATTTATGGAGAAACTACTCTACACATTTATCAGGTGTCTTAGGTCCAGGAATTAAAGTTCCTCGAAAATTTAAAATAGTTCTTATGTTATAACATACTTTTTCTCCAACTTTGATTTTATCAAAATATTCTTCTTTTCCTTTTACTTTTATAAGTCTTACTCCTTCTTTAGAAATTCTTTCTATTTGATAAAAAATTTCACCCTCTAAATAAAGTCCATAAATATCCTTTTTAGGTCTTTTCCAAGTAATTAAAACAGCATCTTTCCCAAGAGATTTAATTTGAAATTTTTGAGGAAAATTTGGTGGATTATGCCAAAAAATTTTGATAGGTTCTGTAAAAGGTGTTTTAACAAAGAAATCTTTTATTACCTTAACTCTATAGGTATAACTATGACGATGTTTGAGCTTATAATCAGTATAAACAAACAAATTTCCTGCTGAATGAAGTTTTGGAGAAAGTTTAATGATTTTCTTTTTTTTCTTAGCCTTAGGAATATCAAGGGGAACTTCAACTTTTTCAATGATTAGCTTTTTAATCTTAGAGAGAGGATAACCTCCTTTGGTTTCTGTGGGAAGATAAATAAGAAGATTTACTCCTTTAGGATTTAAAAGAACCTCAAAAGAAAGGTCCTTAGGAATACTTTCTTTTATAGGTAATGGAGAGGTCTTTTTCCCACAAGAAAAAATAAATAAACTTAATCCAAAAATAAACAAAATTTTTCTTATTTTTTTCATATAATCTCCTTATAGAATTTTTATTTTAGTTACTCTTGCTGAATGACATTGGATATTTACAGCAACTGGTAAACTTGCTATATGACATGGATAGACTTCAATATGAACACCTAAACAAGTAGTTTTCCCACCAAATCCAAGGGGTCCGATTCCTAAATTATTTATCTCTTCAAAAAGCTCTTTTTCTAATTTTGCTATCTCAGGATTAGGATGGGTAGTTCCTAAATCTCTAAAAAGTGCTTTTTTTGAGATCAAAGCAGATTTTTCAAAATCTCCTCCTATTCCAATTCCTACAATAACAGGAGGACAAGGATTAGGTCCTGCTCTTTTTATTGTCTCTATTACAAATTTTTTAACTCCTTCTATCCCTGCTGAAGGAGAAAGCATACAAAGTGCGCTCATATTTTCACTTCCACATCCCTTAGGCATAAGATAAATTTCAAAAATATCTTCAGGAACAATCTCATAATGAATAATAGCAGGAGTATTAGTCTGTGTATTTTTTCTACTAATAGGATCACAAACTGAAGCTCTCAAAAAACCTTCTTTATAAGCTAAATATAGTCCTTCATTAATAGCTTCTTCTAAATTATTAACCCTTATCTTCTCTCCTATCTTTATCCAGACTACAGGAATGCCTGTATCCTGACAAAGAGGCAATCCCTCTTTTTTTGCTATTTCTATATTATTTAGCAAAACTTCTAATACTACTTTAGCTAAAAAATTTTCTTCTTTATCTAAGGCTTTTTTTAAAGCTTCTACCACTTTTACTGGAAGTTCTTTACAAGCTTT
>QNAZ01000034.1 GCA_003641645.1 Thermodesulfobacteriota bacterium | reverse complement strand
CCTATATTTCTTTTTCTCAAAAATGGAAAGCTTTAATTTTTAGTAATTTAATTATAGGTATTATTTTATCAAGTTTAGTTTATCTTTTAGGTTATTTTCCTCAAAAATTTCCAGGTTCTTTACAAATTCTTTTAAAAAAATTTATAGGATGGAAAGTGCTTGCAGAAAAAGTTGAAAAATATTATAAGCCAGGCATTCCTATAGTAACTAAAAATAGATCTGTAGCTTCATCTCTTGCTTTTTATATGAAATCTCATCCAAAAGTATATGTAATTCAACTTGAAAAATTTCCAGAAAACCAATACCATTTGTGGAGAAAAACAGATAATTTAATAAAAAAAAGAGTTATAGTGGTTAAAAAATGGTTAGATTCTCCTTATTATTTAGAGAATGCAAAAAAACTTGATGAAGTAATAATAAAAATAACCAAAAAAAGATATAAATATTTTTCAATTTGGGAAGGTATTTTTAAAAAATTAAGGTGATTTATGACTTATTATTGTCAAAATTGTGGATATAAAAGTTTGAAATGGTTAGGTAGATGTCCAGAATGTGGTTCCTGGAATTCTTTTGTTGAAGAAAAGGAAAGAAAAAGTAAAAAAAATAAAAAAATATCTTCTGAAAAAGCAAAAGCCTATAAACTTTCTGAAATTACCTTTGAATTGCGAAAAAGATTAGAAACGGGTTTAAATGAATTTGATCTTGTTTTAGGAGGTGGTGTTGCTCCTTCCTCACTCATTCTTATTGGAGGTGATCCTGGTATAGGAAAATCAACATTATTAACCCAAATAGCAGGACTTCTTTCTGAAAAGGGTATAAAAGTAATTTATGTTTCTGCAGAAGAATCAGTGGAACAGGTTAAGTTAAGGGTAGATAGATTGGGGATAAATAAAGATTTTTATTTTATTTCTGATACTAATTTAGCTTCAGTTTTAGAGACAATTGAAGATATTAAACCGCATCTTTTAATTGTAGATTCTATCCAGACTGTATATCTTCCTGAACTTGAGAGTTCTCCTGGTGGAGTATCTCAGGTTAGAGAATGTGCTAATGTTCTTATGCGTTTAGCCAAAGAAAAAGGTATTATAGTAATATTGGTAGGACATATTACTAAAGGTGGTATTATAGCTGGTCCAAAAATTTTAGAACATTTAGTAGATGTAGTTCTTTATTTGGAAGGAGAAAAAGAAACTGGTTTTAGGATTCTTAGAGCTGTGAAAAACCGGTTTGGTCCGATAAATGAAATAGGAGTATTTTTAATGACAGAAAAAGGATTAATTCCTCATTCTCAATATGAAGACTTTTTTCTTTCAGGAGAAGAAGGAGCTATATTTTGTATTATAGAAGGAACAAGACCTCTATTAGTTGAAGTGCAGGCTTTAGTAACTAAAAGTTATTTTGCGGTTCCAAAAAGAACAGCAGTTGGATTTGATCCAATTAGACTTTCTCTTTTAGTTGCTATTTTAGAAAAAAAATTAGGATTTAGCTTTAGAGATCAGGATATTTATGTTAAGATAGCAGGAGGATTGAGAATAAGAGATCCTTCTGCTGATTTAGCAATTATTATGGCACTCCTGTCAAGTCTTTTGGAAAAACAGTTACCTCCTAAAACTATTTTTATTGGAGAAGTAGGACTTTCTGCAGAATTAAGACCTGTAAGAGATATAACTTTTAGGCTAAAAGAAGCGGAAAAAAAAGGATTTCAAAAAGCTTTTATTCCGAGCTTAGCTAATATTAAAAAGAAAGATTTTAAAATAGAAATTTTTTCCTGTAAAAAGGTTTCAGAGGTTTGTAGGTATATTTTTTAGAAAAATGTTTGAAAATTTTTTTTCTTTTTGGAATAATAGAGAGGAATTAAGAATATTTTTAGGGAAATATCCATATTTAGGTCCAATTTTATTTATTGTCTTTCAAGCTTTACAGGTGGTTATAGCTCCTATTCCTGGTGAAGCAGCAGGGTTTTTAGCAGGGTTTTTCTTTGGGGTTTTAAAGGGATTTTTAATAAGTACTACAGGAATTATGATAGGTTCATCTATAGCTTTTTATATAGCAAAATTTTTTAAAAAGAAAATTTTAAAAAGATATGAAAAATCAGTTCGTTATTTAAAAATAAGAAAAATTTTTAAAAGATATGGAGTTACTGGAGCTTTTTTTCTTTATTTATTTCCTGGTTTTCCAAAAGATATGTTAAATTACTTTTTAGGATTTATGCCTCTTTCTTTTAAAGCTTTTATCTTTATATGTACCCTTGGAAGAATACCAGGAACATTTGCTCTTTCTTTACAAGGAGACGTAATTTATAGAGGTCATCCTAAAAAAATTCTAATTGTTTTTGGATTATTTAGTATCACTTTTGTGATATTTTTTATTTTTAAGAAAAAACTTGAAAGCTGGTTAGAGATTAATTCTGAAAATACTACCACTTAATTCTTACTTTAACTCCTCTTTTTGCAAGGTAATCTTTTATTTCTTTTATGGTATACATTTCATAATGGACCATCGAGGCAATAAGTGCAGCATCAGCTTTTCCCTTAGTTAAAACTTCATAAAGATGTTCTGGATGTCCTGCTCCTCCAGAAGCAATAACAGGAATATTTACAGCCTCTGCTATCATTTTAGTAATAGTTAATTCATATCCTTCCTTTGTTCCATCTGCATCAATAGAATTTAGACAAATCTCGCCGGCACCAAGATTTTCAGCTTCCTTTGCCCACCAGAGAGCATCTATTCCCATAGGTTGTCTTCCTCCTTTAATCCAGACCTCATATCCTGAAGGAATTTTGGAGGAGGGTTCTATTTTTTTAACATCCATTCCAAGAACAATACATTGAGAACCAAAAGCCTTAGCTCCTTCATAAATAAGTTTAGGATTTAAAACAGCAGCAGTATTAATTGAAACCTTTTCAGCTCCTGCAAGTAAAACCTCTCTCATATCATCTAAGCTCTTTATCCCGCCTCCTACAGAAAAAGGAATAAAAATACGTTCAGCAGTTTTTTTAACTACATTAATCATAATTTTTCTATGTTCTGCACTTGCTGTAATATCATAAAATACTATCTCATCAGCACCTTCTAAATAATACTTCTCAGCCATTTCTACAGGGTCACCAACTTCTATATTATTTTTAAACTTAATACCCTTAGTGGTTTTTCCATCCTTTACATCTAAACAAACAACTATTCTTTTGCTCAACATATTTAATTTTTAAGGGAGAAACTCTCCCTTTTTAAGATCTAAGCTCAACTAAAACCAAATCCTTTCCCTCCACAGGAACTTTTACTCGTAAAAGAGCCTTTACAAGTAGAATAAAATCCAGACAACATTTTTTCTATTTTCTGAGATTTACAATAAGGACATATTAACTCTTTTTCTTCTTCACTTTTAAAAATAAGTTTTTCAAAAGTTTTTCCGCAATCTAAACACTTAAATTCATAAATAGGCATAATTAAAATTCACCTCCCATTATTTAAACTTTAAAAAATAATAAATATTTTAGGGAATTCAAGATCCGATATAATGAAAGATTTTGGAAAGTGTTTCTGATGCTTTATCTTTCAAAAAATAATCTGTAATAGATTGAGTATAAGGTGTTTCTTCAAGATTTATTTCTACTATTATAGCATTATTTGATTTTGCAATATAAGGTAAACCTGCAGCAGGATAGACAATTCCAGAAGTTCCAATAATTAGCATAACATCACAACTTTTTGCTTCATTTTCTGCTTTTTGCATAATCTCAAAGGGTATAGATTCTCCAAAAAAGATTACATCAGGTTTTAAAGGATTTTTACAGTCTTTACAGATAGGATATGGAAGATTTTCAATCAATTCTTTTTTAACTGGTTCCTTTTTTCCACATTTTAAACATAAAAGCCATCTACAATTTCCATGATATTCTATAACATTAGTGTTTCCAGCTAATTGATGAAGACCATCTATATTTTGAGTAATTACTGCCTTTAAATACCCTAACTTTTCTAATTTTCCTAAAACTATATGTGCAGGATTTGGTTTAGCTTTAAAAACTACTTCAAACATTTCTCTAAGCATTTCCCATACCTTGGTAGGATTTTTTAAAAAGGATTCAATATGGGCAACCTCCATAGGATCATATTTACTCCATAATCCTTGGGCTCCTCTAAAAGGAGGTATACCACTTTCAACAGAAATACCAGCACCTGTAAAGGCTACGACATAATTTGAATTTTTAATAATCTCAGCAATTTCTTTATATAAATTCATTAGATATTAGGTTTTTCTGTTTCTTTAAAAAGCCAGTTTATAAAACATTCATTACCCTCTTCAATTTCAGATATTTGGACTATACAAGGACAAGTATAAGAATGAAGTTTTAAAATCTTATCTTCTACTAATTTAGCAAGAGATTTTCTTGTTTTTACAATCATAATAGCTTCTTTTGATTCTTCAATCTTACCTTCCCACCAATATATAGAACTTATATTAGGGTAGATATTAATAGAAGCGCAAAATCTATTTTTAAGAAGAGCCTTTCCAATCTTTTTAGCTTCTTCTTCAGAGCCACAGGTTACATAAAGAAATACAATCTTATCTTTCATAATATTTCCACCTCCACTATTTCATTTTCTTCAAATCCCAGAAGATCTTCAGGAATGCACAGGATTCCATTAGCTTTTATTAAGCTCATAATAAGTCCTGATTTGCTTAAAAGTGGGGTAGCCCAAATTTCTCCATCTTTTTCTTTTAAATATACTCTTATAAAATCTGTTCTTCCTGCCTGTGACGAAATACTTCTTGTTAACTTAGCCTTTATTTTGTTTTTATAGATTTTATCAATTAATCCAAGCATTTTATTTATAACTGGTTTTACAAATAACTCAAAACAAAGATAAACAGCTACAGGGTGACCTGGCAAACCAAAAACTGGCTTATTATTACATATTCCAGCAATAATGGGTTTTCCTGGCTTTATAGAAACTCCGTGGAAAAGAATACCAGGTTTTCCAAGTTCATTTATAATATTTGCAGTCATATCTTTTATTCCAGCACTTGTTCCTCCAATAATTAAAATAATATTTGCTAATTCATAGGCTTTTTCTGCTATAGCTTTTATCTCTTCATAATTATCTTTAACAATTCCCATTTTAAGAGGAATACCATCTAATTCATTAATTAAACCTGCTAAAGTAAAAGAATTAATGTCTCTTACTTTTCCAGGGGTTGCTTTTTCAGTATGAGGAATGATTTCGTCTCCTGTAAGTATTATAGCAATTACTGGTTTTTTAACTACTTTTATTTGAGTAAAACCCAAACCCGCAAGTCCACCTATATCTTGAGGTTTTAGTCTGTGTCCTTTAGGTATAATAAGCTCTCCTTTTTTTATATCTTCATCTTCAAAAATAACATTTTCTCCTGGTCCGATAGGTTTTAAAACCTCAATTAAATGAGGAGACACTATATTTACATGCTCAATAGGAATTACTGCATCTGCTCCTTCTGGAAGCATTCCTCCTGTTCCAATCCCTGCAGCTTCACCAGGTCCCAAAGAAAAGTCAGGAGCAGTTCCCATAGAAATATTATTTTTTATAGTTAAATAAGCAGGCATAGTTTCTTTGGCTCCAAAAGTATCTTGAGATCTTACTGCAAAACCATCAACTGTTGATCTTTTAAAACCAGGAAGATCTTCAGGTGCATGTATATCTTCATAAGTGATTCTATTATAAGCTTTTTCCAAAGGAATAATTTCAAAAGGAAGTAATTCAAAAGAGATAGAATTTAAAAGAATATTGATAGCTTCTTTCAGAGAAAGATAATTTTTATTAAGCATTAAAAATATTATATCTGAGTATTCTTAAAAATAAAAGCTTGAAAAATTATTAAAAAATTGCTCCCTTTTTATAAAAGTGTATTAAATTAAATGAAAGTGAGTAAAAAAGTTTTTCATAAATTAATATCTTTAAAAGAAGCTAAGAGACTTCTTATAAAAACTTTTAAAGAGAAAGTATTTTGTCCTCTCCCTCCAGAAATTATTCCAGTCAAAGATTCATTTAACAGAGTTACAGCAGAGCCTGTTTTTGCTAAACTTTCCTCTCCCTATTTTCATTCTTCAGCTATGGATGGTTATGCAGTGAAAGCAAAAAGCACTTTCTCTGCTACAGAAAAAGACCCTGTAAGACTTAAAATAGGAGAGGAGGCTTATTGGATTGAAACAGGAGATCCTATTCCAGAAGGTTTTGATGCAGTAATTCCTATTGAAGAAGTAAATATTCAAGAAAACTATATCGAAATTTATAAATCCTATCCACCTTATCATAATGTAAGACCAGTAGGTGAAGATATTGTAGCTACAGAGCTTATAATACCAGAGAATCATTTTATTGGAGCGGCAGAGATAGGTGCTATGCTTGCAAGTGGAATTTTAGAAGTAAAAGTAAGGCAAAAACCTGTAATAGGAATAATACCTATAGGTTCAGAATTAATAGAACCGGAAAAGATAAAAGAAGGATTTTTAAAACCGCCGAATTTAATTGAATATAATTCTTTGGTTTTATCAAATCTTATAAAAAGAGATGGTGGAGAACCTAAGGTATATCCAATTGCTAAGGATGATGAAAAAGATATAGAAAAAAGTATTTTAAAAGCTTATAAGGAATGTGATCTTATGCTTTTGAATGCAGGTTCAGGTTATGGAAAAGAAGATTTTACTTATAAAGTTATAAGTGAGCTTGGAAAGGTTATTATAAATGGTGTTGCTATTAAACCAGCTAAGCCTTTTATAGCAGGATTTATTAAAAATAAACCTATTTTAGGAATACCAGGCTATCCAGTTTCATCTTTTTTATGTTATCATCTATTTGTTAAGCCTCTTATAGAGCTTTATTTGGGAGTAAAATTAAAAAAAGAAGAAAAAATACAAGCTATTCTTTCAAGACCAATTTCTTCTAATATAGGGGTTGATGAATTTGTAAGGGTTAAAGTAGGGAAAGTGGGAGGAAAATATATTGTTTCTCCTATGGGAAGGGGGGCAGGTCTTCTTATGTCAGTTGTTAGAGCAGATGGCTACATTGTTATACCTTCTGGTTCTGAAGGTTATTCTCAAGGACAGACTGTGGATGTGTTTTTATGGAAAACAAAAGATGAGATTGATAATACTATTGTCTGTATAGGTAGTCATGATAATACTTTGGATATTCTTTATAATTATTTAAGAAAAAAATATCCTCATATTAGTTTATCTTCTGCCCATGTGGGTTCTGTGGGAGGACTTATTGCTATAAAAAGGGGAGAAACACATATAGCAGGAACACATCTTTTAGATGAGGCTACAGGGGAATATAATATTCCTTTTATAAAAAAACTTCTGCCAGAAAAAAAGGTAGTATTAATAAATTTGGTATATAGAATTCAGGGTTTAATTATAAAAAAAGGTAATCCTAAAAATATTAAAAGTTTCGAGGATTTAATAAGAGAAGATGTAGTTTTTATTAATAGACAAGCTGGTTCTGGGACAAGGCTTCTTCTTGATAAGTATTTAAGAGAACTAAAAATAGAGTCTTCTCAAATTAAAGGTTATGAAAATGAAGAATATACCCATATGGGAATTGCTCAGGCTGTTGCAAGTGGAAGGGCAGATGTAGGCTTAGGTATTTTAGCAGCAGCAAAAGCCTTAGATCTTGATTTTATCCCAGTAGCAGAAGAAAGATATGATCTTTTAATAGCAAAAGAATTCCTAAATTTAGATATTATTCAGGCACTTTTGGATATAATAAAAAATGACAAAGATTTTAAAAATGCAATTTTATCCTTAGGAGGATATGATATAAGAGATATGGGGAAAATAATTTATGAAAATTAGTTCACAAATTAAAAAATCAAATTTTAAGTAGATCTTCTAAAGTAATTTGAGAAACATTATGAAATATGTTTGATATTTTTTTTGTAAAATTACTCATTTCAGGTAATTCTGAAGATTCTTCAACACTATCAAGTCCAATCACATTTGAAATTTTTATTTTTTGTAAAGGTTTGGTAAAAAATACCTCATCATCTTTAATAGCTATAAAATCATCTTTTTCTAAATCTTGTAAAATTGTTTCTAAAAAAATAGGTGATACATTTAGGT
>QNAZ01000033.1 GCA_003641645.1 Thermodesulfobacteriota bacterium | reverse complement strand
TGTTTAATCTATACTTAAGAATTGAAAAATTAAAAAAATCTTTTAAAGTTATTATTTAATTTTTCGAATTTTAAAATCAAAATAATAATACTTTAAACCATGCTTGATTTTATATTTAATCCATCTTCTGTTGCAGTAATTGGAGCTTCAGAGGATAGAAAAAAGGTAGGGCATGTAATATTTAAAAATCTTATTGAACAAGGTTTTAAAGGAAAAGTTTATCCTGTTAATGTCAAAAGAAAAGAAATTCTTGGAAGAAAATGTTATTCCTCAGTAAAGGATATTCCTGACAAAATAGATTTAGCTATAATAGCAATTCCTGCTAAAGGGGTTCTCCCAGTTATAAAAGATTGTGCTGATCAGGGGATAAAAGGAGTAGTTGTTATTACAGCTGGTTTCAGAGAAATAGGAGGAGAGGGTATACAACTTGAAAAAGAAATTACCAAAATAGTTAAAGAAGCAAAAATGAAGATGGTTGGTCCTAATTGTTTAGGTGTAATCAATACTTTTAATAATATGAATGCTACTTTTGCTCCAAATTTACCTCCCTCTGGGAGAGTATCTTTTTTTTCTCAATCAGGTGCTTTAGGTGTTGCTCTTATTGATTGGGCTATAGAAAATGATTTTGGTTTTAATAAATTTGTTAGCCTTGGAAATAAAGCAGATTTGAATGAAACAGATTTTTTAGAATATTTTGGTAATGATCCAGATACAGATGTAATTTTAGGATATATAGAAGATATTAAAGATGGAAAAAGATTTTTAGAGATTGCTCAGAAGGTTGCTAAAATTAAACCAGTTATAATTATAAAATCTGGAAGCACAGAAGCAGGAGCAAGAGCTGCTTCATCTCATACAGGAGCTCTTGCTGGCTCAGATAGAGCTTTAACTGAAGCTTTTAAAAAGGCAGGAATTATAAGAGTAAATGGAATCAAAGAACTTTTTGAAATGGCAGAAATTTTTAAAGTGAAAAAACTACCTAAAGGGAATAGATTACTTGTAATTACTAATGCAGGTGGTCCTGGAATTATAGCTGCAGATACAGCAGATAGACTCGGAATTAGACTTGATCCAATGAGTAAAAATTCTATAGAAGCCATAGTAGATAAACTTCCTCCTACAGCATCTTTGTATAATCCTATAGATGTTATAGGGGATGCTACTTCAGAGAGATATAAAGTAGTTTTGGAACAGGCAATAAAGGATGAAGTTGTTGATGGAATATGTGTAATTCTTACTCCTCAGGCTGTTACTGATACAGAAAATGTTGCTAAAGAGATTATTAATATAAATAAAATTTCAGAAAAACCTATATTTACTTGTTTTATAGGTGGGAAAAAAGTTAAATCTGCAGTAAAAATTTTAAAGTCTCAGCAAATTCCCTGTTATTCAGATCCTTCTGTTGCTATTAATTCTTACAGAAAACTTATTGATTTTAGTATAATTAAAAGTAAAAAAGAGCCAGAAATTCCAAAAATAGAGATATTACCAGAGAATAAAGAAAAGGTAAAACTTATTTTAGAAGTTTTAGAAAATGCAGGTGTGACATCAATAGGAGATGAGAATACTACAGAAATTTTATCTCTTTATGGATTTAATTTTCCTAAAAAAGCTTTAGCCAGAACTCCAGAAGAGGCTGTGGAGATAGCAGAAAAAATAGGTTATCCTGTAGTTTTAAAGGTTTCTTCGCCTAATATTTTGCACAAAACTGATGTTGGAGGAGTAAAACTGAATCTTAAAAATGCAGAAGAAGTTTACAATGGATTTGTTGATATCACATTAAATGTCAAAAGGTTTATGTCCAGTGCTTATATAAAAGGAGTTATGGTTTATGAAATGGTTACAGATGGTAAAGAAGTCATTTTAGGGGTTAGTTACGATAAAACATTTGGACACATGATTATGTTTGGACTCGGGGGAATATATGTAGAAGTGTTAAAGGATGTTTCTTTCAGAATAACTCCTGTAAGTAAAGAGGAAGCTTATGAAATGATAGAAGAAATAAAAGGAAGTAAAATATTAGAAGGAGTAAGAGGTGAGCCTCCCTATGATAAAGAAAATATAGTAGATAAAATTTTAAGACTTTCTCAGCTCGTTACAGATTTTCCCATCATAAAAGAGGTTGACATCAATCCTTATGTAGTAAAACATAAAGGAGGTATTGCTCTTGATGCAAGAATGATAATAGGAAGAATATAAAAATTTTAAGGGGGAAATAAAATGTTACCTGTATTTTTAGTTTCAAATAAAGCTTTTACAGGAAAAAATTTAATAGCTTTAGGATTAGCCTTAAATTTAAAAGAAAGAGGATATAAAGTTTCTTATATGAAATTAATAGGAAAATTTCCTTACAAAAAGAATAATAAAATTATAGATGAAGAAGCTTATTTTATTCATTCTATGTTAAAGTCTGAGGTTCCTGTAGAATATTTTTCTCCCTTTGTATGGACGTATGAGGTTCAATATAAACTTTTTGAAGAAGAGCCTTTGAATATAGATAAAAGAATTTTTGAAGTAATTGAAAATCTTAAGAAAAATTTAGATATATTATTTTTAATTAGTGGAGATACATATTTTGAAGGTTATAGCTTGGGAATAGATTCTTTAAATATTATAAAAAAGTTAAAGACAAAAACACTTGCAATTCAAATCTGGGAAGGGGAAACGTCGATAGATGACATTTTAGGAATAAAAGATATAGCTGGAGAAAATTTTTTGGGTGCTGTTTTAAACAAAGTTCCTCCTGAGCAATATCTTTATTTAAAAGAAACAGTAGTGCCTTATTTAAGTAATAAAGGAATAAAAGTTTTTGGAGTATTTAAAAAGGATAAATTTTTGGAGTCTGTTACAGTAAGAAGATTATTGGAGATTGTAAATGGTGGTATTGTATGTGTAGAAGATAAACTTGATGAATTTGTAGAAAATTATTTGGTGGGGGCAATGGATCCAGGACAGGCATTATCATATTTTTTGAAAGTTCCAAATAAAGCTGTAATTACAGGAGTGCATAGAACTGATATTCAAATCTTAGCTATGGAAACATCAACCAAATGCCTTATCTTAACCGGAGGACTACACGCAGATGAAAATATAGTAAATATTGCTAAAAATAAAGGAATACCTATTATTGTTACTTCTTTAAATACATTTGATGCTGTAGATAAAATTCAAAATATAATGGGAAAAGCTATTCTTAAAGAGAAAGATAAAGCTTTGAAAGCTAAAGAAATTGTAGCTAAGGAATTTAATATAGAAAGCTTTTTAAAAGAGTTAAATATTTAAATTTTAAGATATAAAATGCTAAAAATTCTTTCTGCCGAGTGGATTTTATTTTCTCCAGAAGAAAAACCATATAAACATGGATGTATTGTAATAGAAAAAGATAAAATAATTGATTTGGGTCCAAAAGAAGAAATAATTCCTAAATATCAAAATGCTGAATTAATTAATCTTGGAAATAAGCTTATTTTTCCAGGTTTAGTAAATGCTCATACCCATGTTCCTATGAGTATATTTAGAGGTATAGCAGAAGATTTACCTCTTATGGTTTGGCTTAAAGAATACATCTTTCCTATAGAATCCAGACTTAGAAAAGAATGGGTTTATTGGGGAACAAAATTATCTCTTATTGAGATGATTAAATCTGGAATAACATTATTTTGTGATATGTATCTTTTTGAACCAGAAGTTATAAAAGCTATTGAAGAAGTGGGTTTGAAAGTTTTAGCAGGGGAAGGTCTTTTTGATTTTCCATCTCCTTCCTATGGACCTTTAGAGAAAGGTTTTGAGCTTACACAAGAATTATTAGAAAATTTTGATAAACATCCTCGTATTAAGATAGCAGTCTCTCCTCATACTCTCTATACTTGCTCTCCGGAAACTGTTAAAAAATGTTTAAATATTGCTGAAAAATATAATGCTAAAATCCATATTCATTTGTGTGAAACAAAAGATGAGATAATAGAAGTTAAAAAAAAATATGGGAAAAAACCAATTCAAATACTTCATGAATTGGGAGGTATTAATGAGAATCTTATAGCAATTCATTGTGTAAAGCTTACTCAAGAAGAAATAGAATTGATGGCAAAAAAGGATGCTAAAATTGTTCATTGTCCAGAAAGTAATTTAAAACTTGGCTCAGGGATAGCACCTCTTACTGAGATGTTAAGAGCAGGAATTAAATTAGGTTTAGGAACTGATGGTCCTGCAAGTAATAATGATCTTGATATGTTTTCTGAGATGAGAACAGCCTGTTTGATTCAGAAAGGGTTAAGAGAAGATCCTACAGTTATTAAGACAAATGATGTGCTAAATATGTCAACTTGTTGGGGAGCAGAAATTTTAGGATTTTCTGATACAGGAAAACTTTTACCAGGGTATAAAGCAGATCTTGCTGTGCTTGATTTATCTCATTATTCGATGCAGCCTGATTACAATCCTATAGCACTTTTGGTTTACAATGCTAAAAGTGGTTTAGTTTCTGATCTTATGGTAGATGGTCAATGGATAATGAGAAATTATAAAATACTTTCTATAAAGGAAGAAGAAGTTATAGAAAAGGTAAAAAATATTAAAGAAGAGATTCTTTCTCTTCTTTCTAAAAAATAACTAAGTTAGTTTTTGAGGAAAAATTTCACTTGTATAAAAGTTTTACTTGGGAAAATATTTTAATGATTCAGATGAATTTTAGGCAAAAAGAGTAAAAGAATTAATTATTTGGTTAAGTATTAGCACAGACTGTTATTAGGATTTTTACAAACCTAAAAATTAGATTTTTTAAAAGCGGAAAATTAAATGCATATTATTATATTGTGTTAATAGACATTTAAAGGTTGCTACTAAAAATAATGCAGCTATTATTTGATAAAGAGAAGCAGACAGAGATGTAAAAGTTTTATACATATGAAATGCTTTATATAGTGAGGTTTGCAAATTTGCCAAAATTTAAAAAATTAGGTGCTAAAATATTAAAATAGAGAAGGGGGGTGAAGTATGAAGATTTTAATCATTTTCAATAGACAGCCATATGATGGTACAGATGTGGCTTGGAATGGTCTTCGTCTTGCAAATAAGTTGCTTGATGCAGGACAAGAAGTGCGTATTTTTTTAATGAATGATGCAGTTGATATAGCTCGCAGTGTTTGCAAACCACCAGAAGGGTATGATCAAGATTTATCAAAAATGTTAAAAGAATTAATAGCTAAGGGTGTTCCAGTTAAAGCTTGTGGAACTTGTATGGTTCGCTGTGGAATTTACAGAAATCAACCTTATTTTGAAGGTGTTAAAGAAGCAACTATGCCAGAATTAGTAGAATGGGTTATAGATAGCGATAAAGTAATAACGTTTTGATAAAATTTAACAAAAAGCAAAAGATTAAAGTCCAAAAGATGTGTGTGAGAGAAAAATCTTTACTTAATAAAATCAGCTATTACAATGTTATACAAAAGCAAAAAGAAATAAGAAAACTTTAGTAGGGATGATCTTATATTTCTTATTACAGAAATAAGTTATCTGATAAGAACAAATAATTATTGTAACAACATTACTGAAAGTAATTTAAAACTGTAATGTAGCCTGATTATAATCCTATAGCATTTTTGGTTTATAGTGCTAAAAACGGTTTAGTTTCTGACCCTATGATAGATACTCAATGGATAATAAGAAATTATAAGATAAATCCTATAAAGGAAGAAGAAGTTATAGAAAAAAATAAAAAATATTAAAGAAGAAATTTTTTCACTATTTTAAAAGTGAAAAAAATCTTTTTATATTGGGTATATCAAAATAATTGAATAATTTAATTTATTAACTTTAAAATTTAGTTTAGTAATTTAAAGTTCATTAAGGAAATAAAAAACAATAAGAAGAAAAAATTTAAATGTGAATAAATTCTCTATGTATTGAAATGTGAAAATAAGTAAAATTAATTTGATAAAAAGAAAAATTAAATATGGAGGTGGGGGAAATGGCAGAAGGGAAAAGAAAAGGAGTTAAAAATGAAGAAGAGTTAAAAATTACAGAAGCTGAAGTTGCAGTTCATTGGGGAGAAGAAGAATATATAAATCCTCCAGAAGAATTTATAAGACAAGCTTATGTGACAGATCCTTCATTTAGAGAAAAATTTAAAGAGGAAAACTTTCCAGAGTGTTTTCATATTTACGCTAATCTTTTAGATTGGGATAGGTATTGGCATACAACTCTTGATACTTCAGATCCACCTTTTTGGAAATGGTTTGTGGGAGGTAAACTTAATGCTTGTTATAATTGTGTAGATCGTCATTTGAAAAAATTTGGAAATAAAGCGGCTATAATATGGGTTCCTGAACCTGAAGATGAGCCAAAGAGAGTATTGACTTACTATGATTTATATTACCAAGTAAATGTAGTAGCTTCTATATTGCAGTCTTTAGGTCTTAAATCTGGAGACACAGTTACATTATATATGCCAATGGTTCCTGAATTACCAATTACTATGCTTGCTTGTGCCCGTTTAGGAATAATACATTCACAAGTATTTTCAGGATTTAGTGGACATGCTTGTGCTGAAAGAATTGTTGATGCAGAAAGTAAAATATTAATCACTATAGACGGATATTACAGAAATGGTAAGTGGATTGATCATAAAAAGAATGCTGATATGGCTGTTAATATTGCTGCAGAAAGAGGCTTTAAGGTTGAAAAGGTTCTTGTATGGCAAAGATATAGAGACCAATATAAATCTGAAGCAAAACTTGTTGAAGGAAGAGATTATTTAATGAAAGATTTACTATGGGAACACAGAGGTAAAAAGGTACCCTATGTTTCTATGCCAGCAGAGGCACCACTTTTTATAATGTACACTTCTGGTTCTACAGGTAAACCAAAAGGGTGTGTTCATTCTATAGGAGGATATTTAGCTTATGTAGCTGGTACTTGTAAATATATGCATGATATTCAGCCTGAAGATATTCATTGGTGTATGGCTGATATTGGATGGATAACAGGTCATAGTTATATAGTTTATGGTCCCTTATCCTTAGGTGCAACTGTATTAATTTATGAGGGTGTTCCTACTTATCCTGATCCTGACAGACCATGGAGAATTGCTGAAAGATATGGGGTTACAATTTTTCATACAGCTCCTACAGCAATTCGTTTACTTAAAAAATTGGGGAGTGACCCTTCTAAATATGATTATAAATTTAAACTTATGGTTACGGTTGGAGAACCTATAGAACCTGAGGTTTGGAGATGGTATTATACAGCTGTAGGGAAAAAACAAGCAGTAGTTCTTGATACTTGGTGGCAAACAGAGACAGGAGGTTGGTTATGTGCTCATTTACCAGCTGTAGAGTCTATGAAACCAGGAAGTACAGGTCCTGGTGCTTTAGGAATTTATCCTGTAATTTACGATGAAGAAGGTAAAGAAATTCCTCCAGGTTCACGTAAGGCTGGATATATTTGTATAAAAAATCCCTGGCCTGGAAGGATGCTTACTATATGGAAAAATCCAGAAAGAATGATTAAGGGGTATTATGAAAAATTCTGTAAAAATAAAAAAAGTAAAGACTGGCGTGATTGGCCTTATATGGCAGGAGATGCAGCTACATGTGATGAAAAAGGATATTTTAGAATTCTTGGAAGAATGGATGACATTATTAATGTGGCAGGTCACAGATTGGGTACGAAAGAAATTGAATCAGCAGCTCTTACAGTAGAGGGGGTGGCAGAAGCAGCAGTAGTTCCAAAAATTGATGAAATTAAAGGGCATGTTCCTGATCTTTATGTATCCCTTAAAGATGGTTATGAACCTTCTCCAGAAATAGCAGAAAAAGTAAGAAATGCTGTGAGAACTAAACTTAGTCCTATTGCAACTCCTGCTCATGTGTATATAGTTCCTGATATGCCGAAAACCCGTTCAGGTAAAATTATGCGTAGAATACTGGCTTGTATATCAAATGGAAGAAAAGATTTTGGAGATACTACAACGCTTGTGGATCCAAGTGTTGTCGATAAAATTTGGGAAATAGTACATGGTGAAGAATTAACAATTTAAGTTATAGAAATTTGCAAAAATTAAATTTCAAAGCCCCCTTTAAAGGGGGCTTTGAAATTTAATTTTTGCAAATTTCTATAACTTAAATTGTTAATTCTTCACC
>QNAZ01000032.1 GCA_003641645.1 Thermodesulfobacteriota bacterium | reverse complement strand
ATATTTTCTTTTTCATTTTTAAAATTTAAAAAAAATTAAATTAATGATATTTAAATAAAGAAAAAATTAAAAAAGTCAATTAATTTTTTATGATAAAATAAAAAATTAGATTAAAAAATTTTATATTAGGAGGATTAAAAATGATACCAAGATATACAAGACCGATTATGGCTAAACTTTGGAGTCCTGAAGAAAAATTAAGAGCTTGGTGTTTAGTAGAGTTTTATGCCTGTGAGGGTTGGTATAAGCTTGGGAAAGTTCCTGAAAGAGATTATCAGATTATAAAAGAAAAACTAACTCCTTATATGGAGAAAGGTTTTTCACAAGAAAACATTAAAAGAATAGAAGAAATTGAAAAAGAGACCAAACATGATGTAATAGCCTTTTTAACACATCTTTCTGAAATTATAGGTCCTTCTGCTCGTTATCTTCATCTTGGCATGACATCTTCTGATATGCTTGACACTGCTATGGCATGGTTAATGAAAAGGGCTATGGAAATTATTATAGAGGATCTTGAAAGAATAAAAGAAATTTTGAAGAATAGAGCTTATGAATTTAAAGATGTTTTAATGATTGGAAGAACTCATGGTATTCATGCTGAACCAATTACTTTTGGTTTAAAACTTGCTCTCTGGTATGAAGAAATGAAAAGAAATCACAGAAGGCTTTTTCAGGCTCTTGAAAATATTTCTTATGGTAAAATTTCTGGAGCAGTAGGAACTTTTGCTCATGTTCCACCTGAAGTGGAAGCTTATGTTTGCGAAAAATTAGGTCTTAAACCAGATCCTATTTCTAATCAAATTGTCCAAAGAGATAGATATGCTGAATATATGGCTTCACTTGCAATTCTTGGAACTACAGTAGAAAAAATAGCTACAGAAATAAGGCATCTCCAAAGAACAGAAGTTTTAGAAGCAGAAGAATACTTTTCTCCTGGTCAGAAAGGTTCTTCTGCTATGCCTCATAAAAGGAATCCTATTCTTTCTGAAAATCTTTGCGGACTTGCAAGGCTTTTAAAAGGTTATTTAATACCAGCCTTAGAAAATGTAGTTCTCTGGCATGAAAGAGATATTAGTCATTCCTCGGTAGAAAGAATAATTGTTCCTGATGCTACCACAGTTGCTGACTTTATGCTTGCAAGATTGGAAGGAGTTCTTAAAAATTTAATTGTATATCCTAAAAATATGGAAAAAAACTTTAATCTATTAAGAGGATTGGTCTTTTCTCAGCAGATAATGCTTGCTTTAACTGAAAAAGGAATGACAAGAGAAGAGGCTTATAAAATTGTTCAAGAATTAGCTATGAAAGTATGGCATGATGAAACACTTAATTTTAAAGAATTAATTTTAAAAGATGAAAGAGTATTAAAATTTTTAAATTCTTATGAGATTGAAAGAGTTTTTGATGTTTCTTATTATTTAAGATACGTAGATAAAATATTTGAAAGGGTATTTAAAAATTAGAATGACATTAAAAGTTGTAGCAGGTTTTTTAAAAAAAGGAGATAAATTTTTACTTGTGAGAAGACCTTTAAATAAAAAGAGAGGAGGGCTTTGGGAATTTCCAGGAGGAAAAGTGGAAGATGGAGAAACTTTAAAAGAAGCAATAGAAAGGGAATTGAAAGAGGAACTCGGGATTGAAACCAAAGCTAAAAATTTAGTTTGTAAAACAATTTATAAATATCCAGAAGGAGAAATAGAACTTTCTCTTCTTGAGGTAGAATTTAAAGAGGATCCTATTTTAAAAGAAGCTTTAGAATCAAAATGGGTTACAATAGAAGAAAGTGAAAAATTAGAACTTTGTCCTGCAGATATGAGGATTTTAAAGAATTTAAAAAAGACTTGTAAAAAATAAAATATAGGGTAATTTAAAATTATAATTAATAAAGGGCGGTTAGCTCAGGGGTAGAGCGCCATCCTCACACGGTGGATGTCGCTGGTTCGAATCCAGCACCGCCCATTTACTCCTTGCTCCCTTTATATTTAAGGGGGCCGGATAGACCAAAAGGAGGAATTTATGTTTGAATTATGGAAACCTGTTAAAAGATTTCGCAAGTGGGAATCACTTTTTATTATCCATCCAGAAAAAGTAGAGGAAAAGGATCAGATTTTAGAAAGAATTAAACAAATTGTGGAAGCAAAAGAAGGTGAAGTTTTAAAAATTGATGAATGGGGACTTAGAAAACTTGCTTATCCTATTCAAAAGAAAAAGCAAGGTTATTATGTTTTAATAGAATTTTATGGATTGGCAGATTTACCAAAAGACTTAGAAAAATTTTTTAGAATTGACGAGAGGATAATAAGGTTTATTATTGTAAAATTAGAAGATAGATTTTCTCCTACTGAAAAAGATGTTGAGGCTAAGCAAGTTTGAAATTTAAAGAGGAGGTTAAAAGAAAATGAATGAAGGTTTAAGTATAAAAAGAAGAATTTTTGCTAAAAAAAAGATCTGTAAATTTTGTGCTGATCCTAATCTAAAGATTGATTATAAAAATCCTGAAGTTTTAAAACCTTTTTTAAATGAAAAGGGTATGATTATTCATAGAAGGCAAACTGGAACTTGCGCCTATCATCAAAGGAAATTAACTACTGCTATAAAAAGAGCAAGAATAATGGCACTTTTACCCTTTGTAGCTGATGTAGAGATGGAATAATAAATCTTTGAGGAGGAAGTATGGAAGTTATTTTAAGAAAAGATATTCCTAAACTTGGTAAAGCAGGAGATATAGTAAAGGTTAAAGATGGATATGCAAGGAATTATCTTATTCCTAAAGGATTAGCTATCTTAGCTAATCAAAAAACTATCAGAGCCTTAGAGAATCAAAGAAAGATTATATTAGCTAAAGCTGAAAGAGAAAGAAAAAAACTTGAAAGTCTTGCAGAAAAATTAGAAGGAATAAGTATAACAGTTTATAGGAAAATAATAGAAGATGATAGAATATTTGGGTCTGTTTCTTCTATAGATATTGTTAATATGTTAAAAGAACAAGGTATAAAGGTTGATAAAAACCAAGTAATTTTAGATGAACCTATTAAAAAGTTAGGGATTTTTGAAGTTCCAATAAAATTAAGTAGTGATAAAGTAGTTAATATTAAAGTTGAAGTATTAGAAGAGAAATAAAATTAAATGCCTTCTAATAAACGTTCAAGAAAAAAGATAGAATCTCAACCTGAAGTTGGTTTTTCACCAGAACTTTTGCCTCCTCAGGATTTACAAGCAGAAAAATATCTTTTGGCAAGTATTTTTGTAGATCCTTCTTCCATTATCAAAATTATTGATTATTTAAAACCTGAAGATTTTTATTCTCCTGCTCATAGGCTTATTTATTCAGCTTGTGTTTCTCTTTTTGAAAAAGATGAACCAATTGATGTTGTTACTGTTCATAATGAACTTGATAAAAGAGGAGAATTGGAAAAAGCAGGCGGAGCAGTTTATCTCTCAGAAATTGTGGGGCTTCTTCCTACCTCAGCTCATATACTTCATTATGCAAAAATTGTTAAAGAAAAAAGCATATTAAGAGAGATTATAAAAGTAAGTCAAGATTTAATTTATAGAGCTTATTATTCTATGGAAGACTCTCAAGAATTATTAAATTATGCAGAAAAAGTTTTTTTTGACCTGTCTTATTATGGAAGAAAAGAAAGTTTTTCTCCTTTAAAGGAAATTGTAAAAGACACTATAAGACATTTAGAAAATCTTTATAAAAGAGGAACCTCTATAACTGGTATTCCTACAGGTTTTTATGATTTAGATAGAATGACAGCAGGACTTCAAAAGGGTGATCTGATTATATTAGCTGGTCGACCTGGAATGGGAAAAACAGCTTTTGCTCTTGATATAGTAAGAAATGCTTGTAAACAAACCAATATAGGCGCAGCTATTTTTTCCTTAGAAATGGGTAAACAACAACTTTGTGCAAGAATGCTTTGTGCTGAAGCTAAGGTAAGTTTTCAAAAATTTAGAATAGGACAACTTGATTCTCAAGAATGGCAAAAAATAGCTCAAGCTGCTTCAAATTTGAGTCAACTCTCTATTTATATTGATGAAACACCAGGAATAAATATTTTAGAATTAAAAGCTAAAGCAAGAAAACTTTTAAAAGAAATACCTTTAGGGCTTATAGTAATAGACTATTTGCAACTTATGAAAGGACTTGAAAGAAAAGAAAGAAGAGAACAGGAAATATCTGAAATTTCAGCAGGTTTAAAATCTTTAGCTAAAGAATTGAATATTCCTATTATAGCTTTGTCACAACTTAATAGAAAGGTTGAAGAAAGACCTGATAAAAGACCTCAACTTTCAGACCTTAGAGAATCAGGAGCTTTGGAACAGGATGCAGATGTAATCTTATTTATTTATAGAGATGAATTTTATAATAAAGAAAGTCCAGAAAAAGGAATTGCAGAAATAATAATTGGAAAACAAAGAAATGGTCCTATAGGAATAGTTAAATTAACTTATTTTCCTCAATATACTTCTTTCGGTAATTTAGATACTTCTTTACCTCTTTAATTTTTTATTATTAATATTGGACAAGAAGAATTAGCAATTACCTTTTCTCCTGTTCCTCCCAAAGATTTTTGACTTAAAGAACTATAAGCTCCTATTACAATTATAGTTGCATCTATCTCCTTAGCTGTTTCTACTATTGTAATATAAGGTTCTCCATGTTTTACAAAAATTTCTACTTTGACTTCTTCCTTAATTATATTTTCTGTAAGAGAAATTAAATGAGATTCTATATCCTTTTTAAACATTTCAAAAATTTCTTTAAGATCAATTATAGGTTCTATAGGAAGTTTAATTACAGAAATGATTCCTAATTCTCCATTGTAACTTTTAGCTAATTTTCTTGCTTTTTTAACAGCTTTATCTCCATATTCAGAAGCATCAGTTCCAGCTAAAAGTTTTTTAAAACTGATTTTGGCATTCTTTGGAACAATAAGGACATCAACTGGACTATTATTAACTACTCTATATGCAGTGCTTCCAATAAAAATTTTTTCAAAAGAAGTAATCCCTCTTCTTCCTGTTATAATAAGATCACAGCTCTCTTTTTGAGCAACTTCAACAATTTTTTCATAAGGTCTTCCCTCTTCAAGAAAAGTTTTTACTTTCAATCCCATATCCTCTGCTATATCTTGAGCTTCTTGAAGAGCTTTAACATAAGGTTTTTTAATAAGATCTCTAATATGTCCAAATATAGAAAAAGAACTTACCAACTCTTTATGAGTGGGAACTACACTTATAGTTAAAACTTCTGCTTGGGTTTCTTTTGCAAAGTTTAATGCTTCTTCATAAGCATGTTTACTTGCCTCAGAGCTATCAAGTCCAACTAAAAGTTTTTTATATTTATTCATAAATTACCTCCGTAAAAATTTTGTTAATGAGTTATATATTCATATTTTAAATATCTCTCTTGTAAAGGATAAACATAGATCCAAAAATGATTAATTATTTCAAGAGGATAAAAGTTATTTCCATAGCCTTTAACTCCTGCTTTTTTTTTGATAGTAATAACCCACCAACCAGGTTCCTCTAAAGAGATTACAAAAAACCCATTTTTAGCAATTTTAACAGTTTTTCTTAAATAAGGATAATTTATTTCTCCATAAGAATCCTTAGGCAAATCTTCTAAACTTAAAAAAAAAGGACTGAATCTTTCAATTTCTATAGTTCCATTTTCTAAAGGTTTATTTTTATACCATACCTGTCCCCAAAAAATTCCTTTCTCATGAAATCCATAAGGTCTGGTATAAGGTTTAATTTCTAAATCAAATCCGCATAGATTATCCCATCCTTTTTCTGTCTCTAAATGAAAAGGAGCTTTAGTAAAAATTTTGATTAATTTTGATTCCTTAGTTAAAAAATAATAACTCTCTATACATATATAATAATCTCCTTTAACTTTAGGAATAACTTGAATTTTATAGCCTCTTCTTTTAACATTTAAAGCCTTGTCTTCATATTCAGTTCTTATAAGAGTAAGTTTACTTTTTTTATTATTTGGAGCAAGAAGAAAAAATTTTTCAGGAGGTTTTAAATTATAAATAATTCCAAAAGCAGGTTCTGCTGCACCTATATAAAATACTTTTTCATTTTTTAGTTTTCCATAATTATCAGGTAGTGTAATTACAAAAAGTTTATATCCTGAGACAGGCGAAATATAAAGTGCAAGGAAAATTAAAATAAAAAAAAATAACATTTTTAGGTAAATCTATTTAGTATCCAAGAGATTACAGCACTTTTAAGTTGTAATTCCTGTTCAGGAGTAAGGCTTGAAAGCCAATATTTTATCCATTTTTGAAGTCTATTTAGATGAATTTTAGGAATCTTTTCCCCATAAATCATTTCTAAAGCTCTTAGATACCATACAAAAATTGCTTGAAGAGGCATAAATCTATATTCTAAGGTAATAGGATACAAAGCTTCATAAAAAGCTCGTGTAGTAAATTTTTTATCTGGTTCATTAGGAAAGCGCCTTATACTTAATTTGGAAACCGGTTTTTCATGATTTGTTGAAAGATCTAAATTACTTAAAAAAGTCAAATTTTCTTGAAAAATATTCAGTTTTTTCTGATTAAGGCGTATAATTTCATCCTGTAAAGCTAATAAAGCTAATGGATTTTCTCTTTCTCTATAATATTTTGCCATTTTTTGTTTTAAAATAGATTTACGAGAACGACCACCCATATAAGACCCTCTCTTTATGAAATTTTCTAATTTAAATAAAAACACAGATTTATTTTTTTTCAAGGCTTTTACAAAAGAATGCATTAAGTAAAACAGTAATAAAACTCATCAAAGATAAAGAAGCAGTTTCAGCTTTTAAAATATAAGGAGAAATAGAAAAAGATATAAATCCTTGATTTTTTAATAAATTTTCCTCATCTTTACTAAAACCTCCTTCAGGACCTGATATCAAAACAATTTCTTTAGAATTAAATACTTTATTTGCTAAATCTCTTAAATAAAGCTCTCCAGTTGGTAAAGCTACAATTTTAAAAGATGAAGAAAAGGGATTTTCAGATAAAAAAATTTTTAAATTCACCGGAGAATTAATTTCAGGAAGATAGAGTCTTCCCGACTGTTTTAAAGCATTTATAGCTTTTATTTTTAAACGTTT
This sequence comes from Thermodesulfobacteriota bacterium, assembly GCA_003641645.1. Classification (GTDB taxonomy): domain Bacteria; phylum Desulfobacterota; class Thermodesulfobacteria; order Thermodesulfobacteriales; family Thermodesulfobacteriaceae; genus Thermodesulfobacterium. The sequence goes on along the minus strand of QNAZ01000032.1, from coordinate 1,020 downwards.
TTTTAGTTTAGAAGAAGGTTTAACAACTGTATAATCGCTTTGAAAAGGAATGAATTTAGTTATTCCAAGTTCTGTTCCTTTTTCTATTAAAAATTCTGTTTTATCACCTTTTAAAAGAGGAATCAAAGCTATAATTTTTTTAGAAGGAAGATTTTCTTTTCTTAGAAGTTTTAATATTTTTACTTTTGCTTTTAGAGTTTTTCCTTTTTTCACTATTTCTATAATTTCTCCTTCATATTCACCCCCCATTCCATTAATAAGTTTTATCTTTTCACCTTCCTTTTTTCTTAAAACCCTTATTAAATGATGAGATTCTCCTTCAGAAAGAAAACCTATTTTACCTTCAAAAGTAAAGAAAAATCTATTACCAGCTTGAAGATCCACGGTATTATAATACAATTAACTTTGATGTCTGCCAATATAATAATTTATAATGCAAGTGCTGGAAGTGGTAAAACATATCAGTTATCTCTTAACTATTTAAAACTTTTGAATCAACTTCAAAAAGAAGGTATTTTTAACCTTAAAAATTTACTTGCTATTGCTTTTACTAACAAAGCTTCTTTTGAAATGAAAGAAAGAATAATTTCATTTTTAAAAGAAATTTCTAATAATACAGAAAGAGGAAAACTTTTATCTAAAGAGACCGGTATTACTTCTGAAATAGCTAACAATCTTTTAGAAGAAATATTTTTAAATTATGATTCTTTTCAGATAAAAACTATTGATAGTTTTCTTTTAAATCTTTACAAAGCACTTTCTTATGAATTAGATATACTTTCGGATTTTCAGATAAAGACTTATATAGAAGAAGATCTTATTGAAAAAGCACTTAATAAACTTTTTGAAGAAGCTAAGCAAAAAGAAGAACTTTTAAGTTTTCTGGAAACTTTTGTTAACTATCTTTTTGAAACCGAAGATAAATTAAAAATTGATATGAAAAATAAATTAGTAAAATCCTTAGAAAAGATTTTACAAAAAATTACCTATAAAAAGGAACTTATAAGAGCTTTAAGTATT
>QNAZ01000031.1 GCA_003641645.1 Thermodesulfobacteriota bacterium | reverse complement strand
GTTATTATGGGGTATTTATAGATATGAAAAATTTAAACATAGAAGTGTTCAAGAATTAGCTTTTATTTTTAGAATGGTTAATGGTCCAGATACAAATTATGTAGAATTTTTAGAAGGCTTATTTGGTTTTGGTAAATTAGATGGAAAACCTACAATTAAAATATTTTTTATAAATCTTGCTACTTCTTCTGATAATAATAAATCTACTATAAAAAATACTTTTTCAAAAAATGACAAACAAAAAAATAGGTATTTATCCTGGCACTTTTGATCCAATCACTAATGGACATTTGGACATAATTAATAGAGCTTTAAAACTATTCGATCTGGTTATAGTTGCTATTGGAGAAAATCCTCAAAAAATTTCACTTTTTTCTCCTGAAGAAAGACTTTTTTTAGCACAAAATGCAATTAAAGAACTTCCTGAAAATCATAGAATAAAAGTTGAAATTTTTTCTGAATTATTGGTAGAGTTTGCTAAAAAAAAATCAGCTTGTGCAATAATAAGAGGTTTGAGAGCTGTTTCTGATTTTGAATATGAAATGCAGTTAGCTTTAATGAATAGAAAATTATCAAATAATATCGATACAGTTTTTCTTTTACCGAGTCTTAAGTGGATATTTTTAAGTTCTTCGGTTGTAAAAGAAATAGCTAAATTTGGTGGAAAAATAGATGATTTAGTTCCTAAAATTGTAGCTGAAAAGCTAAAGGAAAAGTTTAAACAAAGGGGGGATTTCCCCCCTTTATAATTTTTAAAGTTCTTGAACTGTGATAGATCCTGTTGGACAAACCTCCATACATGTATGACAAAGCATACATTCATCAGGTCTTGCTACAATAGGTTTTCCATCCTCTCCTTTGTCATAAACTTGTGCAGGACATGAATCTATACATGTTCCACAAGCTTCACATGTGTCGTAATTAATAGTAATTTCAACCATACTCCACCTCCTTTAGTATAATTTTTGCTCTTTAAACTCCTGTGCTTTTTTTAAAAAATTTACTGCCCAATATTTTACACTAAAAATATGGATATGAGTATAGGTTGCTAATAAATTTTTATATAAAATACCATCCACTTTTCCATTTAGTCCATTTCCTTTTTCTAACTCAAATACAAATTTTATATCTTTATTATTTTTTATCTCAATAGGTCGTGAATAATGAAACTCATGACCTTTTATTGAACTCCCTAATTTAAAATATGGATTTTTTTCTTTTACCTTAGCTATTACATATCCATGCCCTTGGGGAAATTTTTCTACACTAAATACCATAGGTAAAACTTCACTCATAGGATATTTCTTTTTATTCCAAATTATTTCTTTTCCTAAATACATTAATCCACCACATTCAGCATAAGCAGGCATTCCTTCTATTATAGCTTCTTTAACTTCTTTTAAAAGTTCTTTATTTTCAGATAATAATTCAGCTTTTACTTCAGGAAAACCTCCTCCTAAATATAAAGCTGAAACCTTAGGCAATTTTTTATCTTTAAAAGCATTAATAAAAACCATCTCTGCTCCTAATGTAGCCAAAATTTCTAAATTTTCAGGATAATAGAATTGAAACGCTTCATCCTTAAATACTCCGATTTTAACATCTTTAAAACTTATACTATTTTCTATCTCTGGAAATTCTATTTCTAAAACAGGAACTTTTTTACTAAATTCTAATATTTTTCCTATATCTATATTTTCTTTTATAGTTTTTTGAAGCTCTTCTAAAAAGAATTTTTCGTTATATTCAAAAGATGTAATCAATCCTAAATGTCTTTCTTGAGGTAAACTTTTGAGCTTTGGAATAATACCTAATACTTTAACATCTGTATAATATTCTATGGAATTTCTAATAATGTTTTCATGTCTTGGTCTTGCTATTTTATTCAAAACTACACCTTTAATTTCTATATTTTTTTCAAATTCAATAAAACCTTTTACTAAAGCTGCAAGACTTCTTGTAACTTTAGTACAATCTAAAATTAAAATTACAGGAACTTTTAAAATTTGAGCAAGTTTAGCAGTGCTACAGCTTCCAAATATATCCAGTCCATCAAATAAACCTCTATTTCCTTCAATAATTGCAAATTCTGTTTCTTTAGAGCCTATATAAAAAGAATAAAGATTGTCTTTTTCATCAAATAAAAATAAATCTAAATTCCTACAAGAGATTTTTGAAATTTTACTTAACCAACCTGCATCTATATAATCAGGACCTTTTTTAAAAGCTGAAACATTTAGTCCTAAAGCCCTTAAAACTGAGATTAAACCAATAGTAAAAACTGTTTTCCCAGCTCCGCCTTTATGAGAAGAAATAAGAATTCGAGGAATATTATAGAAAATTTTCATATCATAAAAATAACATGAAGAAATAAAAAAGAAAGGGGAAGAACTCCCCTTTTAATTATTTTTTATACACAATACCTTCGTATTTTACTACCAATTCAGTAGAAGCTCTAACTTCAAGAACTATTTTATAAAGAATAGTCATAATTAAAAATCCAGTTGCCCAAACACCTAAGGTAATTCCAATTTCTGGAAGTGTTGGTCTATATGAAGTTATAGTTTCAAAAGGTGTGGGAGTATATCCACCAGTAATTAAACCAATTCCTTTGTCAATCCAACAAGAAATAAAAACAGCAATAGATGCAATAACTAAAGTGGTTTCATTTTTTCTGGTTTGAGGTATTACAAGAAGAAGGATTCCAACAATTGCTAAAATAGTAGCAGCCCACATAAAAGGAACCCATTCAGCATGTCCTTCTAAACCCACAAATAGATATTTAATAGGTGCCTGATGACTATGAATACCACTATAAAACGCTGTAAATAATTCAAAAATAAAAAGTAAAACATTTGCAATAAAAGCATAAGCAACAGTTTTTGCTAAAGAATCAATAGCTTTTTCGCCAGGATCAAAATTTGCTACCTTTTTTAATAATAAAGCTGCTATTATAACTAAAGCTGGACCTGCTGAAAAAGCAGAAGCTAAAAATCGAGGAGCCATAACCGCAGTTAACCAAAAATGACGTCCAGGTAAACCTTGATAAAGAAAAGCAGTAACAATATGAATACTTGGTGCCCATACTATAGCTAAATAAATAATAGGCTTAAGCCAAGAAGGATATTTTGTTCCTTTATATTCAGCATGTAAAACTGTCCATCCACAGATTAAATTTAATAAAAGATACACATTAAGAACAATTACATCATAAAACATAATAGAATTAGGAGTAGGAAATCTAATAACATTTAATACTCTCATAGGTTGACCAAGGTCTACAAGGACAAAAAGAATACACATAGTAACTGCTGCAACAGCAAGAAATTCTCCTAATATTGTAATTTTTCCATATACTTTATGGTTATGCCAATAATAAGGAAGAACTATCATAACAGCCCCTGCAGCTACTCCAACTAAAAAAGTAAAATTTGCAATATAAAATCCCCAAGAAACATCTCTACTCATTCCTGTAATTCCTAATCCTATTTTAAACTGATAAAGATAGCAAACAAATCCTATAAAAATAATAGTAAGTAAAAATAAAACCCAAAACCAATATTTTTTACTTCCTACTAATGCCTTCTCTATCATCCTTCCACCTCTTTATAGTTAATTTTATAAGTTTAATCTATTAAATAAAAAACAGCAGGACCTGTTCCTAATTCAGCTTTTCTTCTAATAGCAACTCTTTCTCTAAGAATTTTACTAACTTCTGAGTTTTCATCAGCTAAATCCCCAAAAATTAAAGCCTTTTCAGGACAAGCTTCAACACAAGCAGGCATTTTACCTTTAGCTAATCTTTCATAACAAAATAAACATTTCTCAACAACACCTTTTGTTCGAGTAGGATATTCTGGATTAACTTTTTCAATATAAGGACGAGGATCAACCCAATTAAAAGATCTTGCTCCATATGGACAAGCAGCCATACAAAACCGACATCCTATACATCTATGAAAATCCATCATCACAATTCCTTCCTCATTTTTAAAAGTCGCTTTTGTGGGACATACTCTTACACAAGGTGGATTATCACAATGATTACACAAAAATAAAAAAGGAATATCTTTAAAAATTTCTTCTAAATATTCATTTGTCTGTTCTGGAAAAGCATGTTCAAATTCATCTTCCCAAATCCATTTTATTTCTTTCTTTTTATCAGGAATTGATGGAACATTATGTAAATAATGACAAGCTTCAATACATTTTTCATTACATCCTTTTTCTTTACCTTTTTTACATTTCTTTACATCAATAACCATCGCCCATCTTTTACCCTTTAAAGCTTCTGGAGGAGAAGCATACTCTTCCTCTGCCTTTGCTTCCCCCCTTGTTAATAAATCACCAACTGCAGCAGAAGCTGCAGTTCCTACTAAAGTTAAACCTGTTAATTTTAAAAAGTCTCTTCTTTTTATTGCCATTTTTTCGCCACCTCCGGTGCAATATGGCAATCCCAACAATCTGGGTGTGTTATTACAAAATTATGACATTTATCACAAAATTTTTCTGTATCATTATGACATTTAAAACAAGTTCTTTGAAGACTTATAAAATATTTTTTTCCATCTGAAGCTGTATAAATATATTTATTTTCTCGAATAGCCTTCTTTCTCCAATCATCAAGTAATTTCATATGATAAGCTCTCATATATTCCTTAGACTCTATACATTTTTTTTCTTTTTTAGGAAGTTCTGGCTTAGGAATAGCTTCTAATCTTCCAAAATTTAACCAGATAGGTATAGTGAAAAAGAGTATAAAAATTATTATTCCAGGAATAACTTTATTAGCATTATACATTGCTTATCCCTCCTCTTCTGTTGACTCTTCTGTTGGCTCTTCTCTACCTTTCACAGGATGTTTTAGAGGTCTTCTTCTTAAATCTTCAGTTCTTGATTTTTCTCCTTCAAAAATTAAAGCATTTGCAACAAGCTCGTGAAGACCTCCTGTATCAACTCCAGGAACCCAGTACTGCAATAATGTAGGAAAAACAGCTCTATCAATAGCACAAATCATAATAACTTGATTTACACCATATTTTTTATGAACATATTCTACTGCATTTGCTCTTGGGAATCCTCCCCTCATTCTTAATTCCATATTTTCACCTGCATTAAGACCTGCACCACTTCCACAACAGAAAGTCTTTTCTCTAATCGTATTTTCAGGCATTTCAACAAAATTATTACATACATGTTTTAAAATAAATCTTGGTTCTTCAAAAAGTCCTGCAGCTCTTGCAGGATTGCAAGAATCATGAAAAGTAACTATAAGATGATCATTTCGGGAAGGATCAAGTCTTAATTTATTATGAGCAATTAAATCTGCAGTAAATTCACAAATATGAACAATTTTATTTTCCTTTGCCTGCTCAAAAACTGTTCCTGTAATAGGAGATTTAGGAACTTCTAAATAATCAAAAGGACCAAACCAGGTATTATGATATTGATTCCATACCCTCCACATATGTCCACATTCACCAGCTAAAATCCATTTTACTTTAAGCCTTTTTGCTTCTTCATAAATTTTAGAATGAAGTCTCTTTGCCATCTCTAAACTATTAAAATATCCAAAATTACCACCTTCAGCTGCCCAAACACTCATAGTAACGTCCAAATCAAGATAATGGAATAAAACCAAAATTCCTAACATTGTATAAATACCTGGATCAGCAAAATAATCTCCTGACATAGGAACATATAAAATTTCAGCACCTTTTCTATTAAGATATTTATCTAAATCTATATGAATCCCTGTAATATCTTCGAACTCCCATACTAAAAATTCTAAATTTTCCTTAAACGATTGAGGTGGAACTCCTACATGGTTTCCTATATAATAAGAATTATGAACAGGTTTTAATGCCCAATCTGTTCCGATTCCTAATTGAAGCAAAATTTCTCTCATCATAATAGTTATTTCTGCAGTATCTATACCATAAGGACAAAAAACCGAACATCTTCTGCATTCACTACATTGATAAAAATAATAAAACCATTCTTTAATTACATCTTCAGTAAGTTTTCTTGCCCCTGCTAATCTCCCAAAAAGTTTACCAAAGGTTGAAAATTCTCCCTTTATTATAGATCTTATAAGTTCTGCTCTCAAAACCGGCATATTTTTAGGATCACCTGTCCCAAGAAAATAATGACATTTATCTGCACAAGCTCCACATCTTACACATATATCCATAAAAAGTTTAAAAGATCTATGCTTTTCTAATCTTTTACGAATTTCTTCTTTAACTATTTCTTTCCAATTTTCAGGAAGTGGCCACTTTTCATCAGATGGCTGCCAACTTCCCATTGTATTAAGATCTAATTCTTCAAGTGTTTTCGGATCAACAATACCACAATACATTCCCTTTCTTAATTCAGCCTTTATATCCATCCAGGTTTTTGAAGGAGTCTTGTGTAAATTTACTCCTACCAATAACTCATCTGGTTTAGGAAGACTCATATTTTTAACCCCCCTCTTTTAAATATTTTTATTAGGACCATACATGGTATACCATTTATGTTCTTCTGGCTTCGCCTCTTCATCAATAGGAATACCAGCTTCTATCATTTTATCTTTAAATCTTTCTTGAAATTCATAATAACTGAGATGTTTTATAGGATATTCCCAAGGATTAATGTGTCTCTTATACCGATTATTATTAGGCATATTACGAGTTACACTAAAAAACACTCCTACCATATGAACGAGTTTACTAAATGGAAAATAAGCAGCTAAACTGGATACCAAAAATAAATGTATATAAAAAATTGTCCCTATTTTCGCTCCTTCAGGAATTGTTGGATGAAGTGTAGCAAGTCCAAGAGTTAACTGTTTAACTGCATATAAATCTACTTTAAAATAATATCTCATTAAAACCCCTGTAACTCCAATTCCAATAAGCAAAAATAAAGGAAAGAAATCAGAACCATAAGATAAATAAGAAACCTTTGAATCTATAAATCTTCTTAACAAAAGAAAAGTTAAACCAGCTAAAATTAATATATCTGTAATGTATATCGGAGGCACTCCCAAAGATTGAATAAAACTATCCAAATAATCTAATTTTTCAATAATCCCTGGGACAGGATTTGTAAAAAGTCTTACATGTCTTAAAAGAATTATAAAAAAAGACCAATGAAAAAGAATTGCTCCAAGCCATAACCATTTAGCAGACCCATAAATCAACCTTTTACCATAAAGATCCGCCCTTAAATTTCTAAAAAGGCTTCTAAAAAATACAACTTCCAAAAACATTCTCAATATTACATCAAAAGTAGTAAAAGGATTCTCTAATCTATTATGTTTAAACCAAGGAGAAGCTAAGTTTTTATGTTGACCACATGTTGTAGGTATTTTATAAGATACAGGTGATTTTGCCCAATATACAATACGATAAATCAAACCTATCATAAATACTAAAAAACATATGTAAGGAATAACTATACCAAATAAACTTTGCAATCCTAATACTCCTACTCCAAACCAAGGTATAGCAACTAAAATACCAAAAATTATAAAACTTATTAATGCATTCATAACCTACTCCCTCTCCTTTTATTAATTATTTTCTTCAGGTTCACTTTTAGGCATTCCTTCCATTGGATCATACACTAAACCTGCTCTTTTTAAAAGTAAAAAGTGAGCTCTTCTCCATTCATCATATCTAAGTTGATTTAATTTTTCTCTATAATCCATAAAGAAATCAAAACTTCTAATTATAAAGGCATTAATCCTATCTTCTAACTTTAAAAATTCTTCTATCCCGAATTTTTCCAATATCTCATCTCCTATTTCCTTTCTTATTATCCCTTTTAACTGTATAAACATATTTAAAGCTTTTGAAGGAGTTGTTTCTTGAACAGCTCTTAATTGAACAAGCCTATTTAGATAATAATTTGCCTCTTCCCAACTAAATTCTCCAAATAAAATTTCTATTAAACCTTTAAAAGCTTCATCTATTCTATATCCGAAGGGATTTTGAAATCTATCTACTTCTTTAGTAAAAAATCTCTTAGATTCCTCACCAAAAGAATCCCAAAAAACAGATTTCCACTCCTTTAAAATAAACTCTTTTTTATTTTCCAAATAATCAATTAATTTTTTAGATAAAGCTATACTATTTTTTCCATTTTTAAATTTTTTATATAAC
>QNAZ01000030.1 GCA_003641645.1 Thermodesulfobacteriota bacterium | reverse complement strand
TTGACAAAAAAAGAATTCAATTTTATTATTTAATTTGATATTAAAGTTCCCCGGTAGCTCAATTGGCAGAGCGGTGGGCTGTTAACCCATAGGTTGCAGGTTCGAGTCCTGCCCGGGGAGCTTTTAATCTTAAATAAGATCTTATAATCTCGGTTAAGTCTTAATAAATGCAATATCTATTTTTAAATATAGTTAATTATAAATTTTTTATAAAAAAGGAGTAAGTTATGGATCAAACAACAGATGGAAAACTTATTTCTGAAAATTGGGAAAGTGAAGCCATTGAAGCTTTACCTGAAAAACTTACTTCTCCAGTATATCTCTCGGAATTGAGAAGAAAAAGTCTTTCTGAACTTTACAAATTGGGAGAGAAATTAGGAATTGAAAATATTTACAATTACTACAAAAAATCTGAGGTCATTTATCAAATAGTAAGCAATCTTCTTAATAGAGAAATTGAGGTAATTGTAGAAGGAGTTTTAGAGGTTTTACCAGAGGGATTTGGTTTTTTGAGATTTAATGATTATAACTATTTACCAAGTTCAGAAGATATATATGTTTCTCCTCCTCAAATAAGAAAATTTGGATTAAAAACCGGAGACACCATATTAGGATATATACGGCAACCCAAAGAAGGAGAAAAATATTTTGCTTTAGCAAAGATTGAAAAGGTTAATTATTACTCTCCAGAAATTGTAAAAGCAAGAACACCATTTGATCACCTTACTCCTATTCATCCAAATGAGTGGCTTCGTTTAGAAACTGATCCAGAAAATTATTCAACCCGTATTATAGATCTTTTTGTGCCTATTGGAAAAGGACAAAGAGGACTTATTGTTGCTCCACCCAGAACAGGAAAGACAGTTTTATTACAAAATATTGCCAATGGTATAGTAAATAATTACCCGGATGTGCATTTAATGATTCTTCTTGTTGATGAAAGACCTGAAGAAGTAACAGAAATGCAAAGAATTGTTCCAAGAGCAGAAATTATAAGTTCTACTTTTGACGAACCACCTCAAAAACATACTCAAGTAGCAGAAATTGTTATTGAAAGAGCTAAAAGATTAGTAGAGTGTAAATATGATGTAGTGATTTTACTTGACAGTTTAACTCGTCTTACAAGGGCTTATAATGTAGTAGTTCCATCAAGTGGCAAACTTCTTTCTGGAGGAATTGATGCTAATGCCCTTCATAAACCCAAAAGATTTTTTGGAGCAGCAAGAAATATAGAAGAAGGAGGAAGTCTTACTATTATTGCAACCTGTCTTATTGATACAGGAAGCCGAATGGATGAAGTAATTTTTGAAGAATTTAAAGGAACAGGAAATCTGGAAATAGTATTAGATAGACGCCTGGCAGATAGAAGAATTTGGCCTGCTATTGATATTCATCTTAGTGGAACAAGAAAAGAAGAGTTACTTCTTCCTTTGGATATACTTCATAAAATCTGGCTATTAAGAAAGGTCCTTTCTCCTCTTAGTCCTGTAGAATGTATGGAATTTTTACTTGAAAAGATGAAAGATACTAAAAATAACGAAGAATTTTTAAGTAAAATGAATCAATAAAAATATTAATGTTCTAAAGTTACAGATTTGTCTTTCATTTTTTCCTGTAATTCTACTAATTCCCAAATATCAAGAGATGGAGCTTCTCTAAAGAGTGTTGATGGATCTTCCAGAAGCAGAGCTATTTTTAAAACTTCATCCATATTCTCTACTAATATGATTTCTAAATCCTTTAATATTTTAGGATTAATCTCTTTAAGTTCTTTCTCATTTTCCTTAGGTATAAGAACAGTCTTTATTCCACCTCTTACAGCTGCAAGTAATTTTTCTTTCAAACCACCTATAGGAAGAATTCTTCCTCTTAAAGTAATTTCTCCTGTCATAGCAACTGTATTTTTAACAGGTATCTTCAAAAGGGCTGAAACTATAGCTACTGCAATAGTAATTCCAGCACTTGGACCATCTTTTGGTATAGCTCCTTCAGGGACATGGATATGAATATCTATCTTTCTATAAAAATCCAAGGGCAAACCTAATTGAAGGGCTCTTGATCTTACATAACTCATTGCAGCTTGGACAGATTCTTGCATTACTTCTCCAAGTTTTCCTGTGATTTGTAAGTTCCCTTTTCCAGGCATAATAACTGCTTCAATTTGAAGTAAAGAACCTCCGGTTTCAGTCCAAGCAAGTCCTGTAGCAATACCAACTTGTGGTTGCTCTTCAGCTACTCCATATCTATATTTAGGAACCCCTAACAATTCTTCTAATTTAGAAATAGTGATTTTAAATGGTTTAAACTCCTCAGGATTTTTAGCTACTTCTTTAGCAATTTTTCTACAAATAGTAGCAAGTTCCCTTTCTAAATTTCTAACCCCTGCTTCTCTCGTATACTTTCTAATAATCTCAAGAATAACCTTATCATCTAAAGGAACCATTTCTGGATTAAGTCCATGAGCTTGGAGTTGTCTTGGTAATAAATAATTTTTAGCTATTTCCAATTTTTCTTCTTCTGTATAACCAGGAAGTTCTATAATCTCCATTCTATCAAGTAATGCTGGTGGAATAGTATAAAGGGCATTAGCAGTGGTAATAAAAAGAACTTTAGAAAGATCATATCCTACTTCTAAATAATGATCCTGAAAAGAATGATTTTGTTCAGGATCAAGCACCTCTAACAGTGCCGCAGCAGGGTCTCCTCTAAAATCCATACCTATTTTATCAACTTCATCAAGACAGAAAACAGGATTAATAGTTCCTGCTCTTCTCATTCCCTGAATAATTTTTCCAGGTAAAGCTCCTACATAAGTTCTTCTATGTCCTCTTATTTCTGCTTCGTCTCTTATTCCTCCAAGAGACATTCTAACAAACTTTCTTCCTATTGCTTCAGCTATAGACTTAGCTAAAGAGGTTTTACCTACTCCTGGAGGACCAACAAAGCAAAGAATAGGTCCTTTAATAGATTTAGTAAGTTTTTGAACTGCTAAATGCTCTATAATTCTCTGCTTAGGTTTTTCTAATCCATAATGATTCTTATCTAAAAGCTCCTCAACTTTTTCTATATCTATATTATCTTTTGTTTTTTCATACCAAGGAAGACTAAGAAGCCAATCAATATAATTTCTTACTACAGTTGCTTCTGCAGACATAGGAGACATTAAAGAAAGTTTTTTAAATTCTCTTCTTACAATATTTGCAACTTCCTTGGGAAGTTTTTTTCTTTTCATTCTTTTTTCTAATTCTGCTAAATCACTTCTTCCATCTTCTCTTTCTCCGAGCTCCTTTTGAATAGCTTTCATCTGCTCATGAAGATAATAATCCCTCTGAGTTTTTTCCATTTGCTTTTTGATTCTTTCTCTTATACGTGCTTCTGTTTTAATTATTTCTATCTCACCTTTAAGATAATTAAGAAGAAATTCTAAACGCTTTCTTACACTTATAGTTTCAAGAAGTCTTTGTTTTTGATCTAATTTAAGATTTAAAATTGCAGAAAGTCTATCTGAAAATTCTGCAGGATCATCTACATTAAGAAGATTATTGACTAATTCAAGATTAATTTTTTTATTATAATGAGCATATTCTTCTAAAGACTCCTTACAAAGTTTAAGAAGAGCTGTTGTTTCTACATCTGTTTCAATCACTTCTGTTTTTGGTTCTACTTCAACTAAAAAATATTCAGAATCAGGAAGAAATCTTATTATCCTTCCTCTATTTAAACCTTCTACCAAAATTTTTAGAGTCCCATCAGGAAGTCTCAAAAGTTGAATTATTTTACATACAGTCCCAACTTTATATATATCTTGTTCAGAAGGATTATCTAATTTAGCATCTTTTTGAGCAGATAGAAAAATTAATTTATCTGTATTATAAGCCTTTTCAATAGCAAGAATACTTTTTACTCTTCCAATAAAAAGAGGAACAGCTGTATATGGAAATACTACTATTTCTCTTAAAGGTAATAAAGGCAAAATCTTCAAATTTTCATTAAACATGCTTTTACCTACCCCTCCTTTGCTTTTTTCTTTCTATTAAATATTAAGATCGGTCTTTCTTTTTTCAAGATTACTTCTTCAGTAACTATACATTCTTTAACATCTCTTAAGGAGGGGATCTCATACATTACATCTACCATAACCTCTTCAATGATTGATCTTAAACCACGAGCTCCTGTTTTTCTCTTTGTTGCTTCTTCAGCAATTGCTCTTAATGCACCTTCTGTAAATTTTAATTCTACACCTTCTATCTCAAAAAGTTTTTGATATTGTTTTATTATTGAATTTTTAGGTTTAACTAATATCTTAACAAGATCTTCAACTGTAAGATCATCTAAGGTAGCAACCACTGGAAGTCTTCCTACAAATTCAGGAATAAATCCATATTTTATTAGATCTTCTGGTTGCACCTTTGACAAAATTTCCCCTAAGGTCAAATCTTTAATATTTTTAATTTCTGCTCCAAATCCTATAGATCCTTTGCCAAGTCTTCTTTTTATTATCTCTTCCAATCCAACAAATGCTCCTCCACAAATAAATAAAATATTGGTGGTATCTATTTTGATATATTCTTGTTGAGGATGCTTTCTTCCTCCCTTAGGAGGAATATTAGCTATAGTTCCTTCTAAAATTTTTAAAAGCGCTTGTTGAACCCCTTCACCTGAAACATCTCTGGTAATAGATGGACCTTCTCCCTTTTTTGCAATCTTGTCTATTTCATCAATATAAACAATACCTTTTTGAGCTAATTCTAAATCATAATTAGCAGATTGAAGTAGATAAAGAAGAATATTCTCTACATCTTCTCCTACATAACCTGCTTCAGTAAGAGGAGTGGCATCAGCAATAGTAAAAGGAACTTTTAAAAATTTAGCTAAAGTTTGAGCCATAAGAGTTTTACCACATCCAGTAGGTCCAATTAATAATATATTAGTTTTTTGAATCTCAACATCTTTTAAATATCTTCTATTTAATTTTTGATATTCTACCCTCTTATAATGATTATATACTGCTACAGAAAGAATTTTCTTTGCTCTTTCTTGACCAATAACATATTGATCCAAATAATTTTTTATTTCTGCAGGTTTAGGAAGTTCACTATAACTTTCTTCAGAAAGATTGATCCTTTCATATTCTTCTTCTAAAATTTCTTTACATAATTCTACACATTCATTACAAATATAAGCAGATGAACCTGCTATTAATTTTTTAACTTCACTTTGTGATCTTCCACAAAAAGAACATCTGGGTTCTTTAGTAAAATCTTTCATTTCTTACCCACCTCATCTTGTAATTAAAATTTTATCAATAACTCCATATTCTAAAGCCTCTTCTGCAGACATATAAAAATCCCTTTCAGTATCCTGCTTAATCTTTTCCTTAGACTGTCCAGTATGCTTAGCTAAAATTTCATTAAGAATTTCTCTTAAACGTAAAATTTCTTTTGCTTGAATTTCAACCTCTGTAGCTTGTCCCTGAAAAGCACCAATAGGTTGATGAAGCATTATCCTTGAATGACGAAGAGCATATCTTTTACCAGAAGTTCCTGCTGCTAAAAGAACAGCTGCCATACTTGCAGCTTGCCCTACACAAATAGTGCATACATCTGGTTTTATATACTGAATAGTATCATAGATAGCAAGCCCTGCAGTAACTAATCCTCCTGGAGAATTAATATAAAGCATTATATCTTTATCTGGATCTTCAGCCTCTAAATATAAAAGTTGTGCTATAACAATATTGGCTATATTTTCATCAATTGTTGTTCCTATAAATATAATCCTTTCTTTTAAAAGGCGGGAATATATATCATAAGCACGTTCAGTTCTACCTGTCTGTTCAATTACAATCGGAATATAATAAGACATCTTTAATTCTCCTTAATTATTGGTTTAGCATTATTTACTAAAAATTGCAAGGTCTTCTCTGCTAATCTTTTCGGAAGTATATTAAAATAAACAATTTGTTGAGCTTTTTCACCAGAAATTTTTAATCCTTTTGAAATAGCTTTTACAGTATCATTAATTTCGTCTTGAGAAATCTCAATATTTTCAAGCTCAGCTATTTTTTCCAATAATAATTCTTCTTTTGCTTGTTTTTCAGCAATAGGATAAAGTCTTTCTTTTAATTTATCTATAGAAATATTAAGTTTATCAAAGCTTAAACCATCTCTTTCCAAACCTTCTTTAACTTGTTCTAATAATTGATATAATTTCAATTCCACATATCGAGCAGGAACTTTAAAATCCACTTTTTCTAAAATTTTCTCTAAAAGCTTTTCCCTAAATTTATTTTCATTTCTTCTTTTTTTATCTTCTAATAATCTATTTTTAACACTTTCTTTTAAGGCTTCAACTGTCTCAAATCCCATATTTAAACTTTTTACAAATTCATCGTTCAATTCTTTTAATTCTCTTTTATAAACTTCTTTTACTTCTATTTCATATCTAACTTTCTTACCAGCTAAAAGAGGATTAAGACCCTTTTCCGAATATTCAACTTCTACACTAAATTTATCTCCTTCTTTCTTTCCTATTAGTTCCTTCTCTACTTTTTCATTAAATTCGCCTGTTCCTACATCTATAAATAAAGCTTCAGCTTGATGCCCAGGAATTAATTTTTCACCTTCATAAGCTTCAAATTTTATAACTGCTACATATCTTTCTTCTATTGGTTCATCTTTTTCAACCCTTTTTAATTCTGAAAAGGAATATCTAAATTCATTTAAAATCCTATCCACTTCTTCATCATTTATTTCATCAGTCTCTTTTTCAACTTCTATTCCAATATAATCTTCTTTTTTTATATCAATTACAGGTCTTATTTCAACTAAAACCGAATAATTAAATGGCTCTCCTTCTTTTAATTCCCCCCATCCTTCTATTCTGGGTCTTAAAAGAGGTTCCATTTTGGTTTCTTTAATGGCTTTATTAAGTGTATCTTCTATAATTCTTGCTATACTTTTTTCTTCAATTTCTTCTTTAAATAATTTTTTAACAAGATAAACAGGAACTTTTCCTTCTCTAAAACCTTTTATCTTAGCCTTTTTTTTAACCTGATTGGTTACTTGTTGAATTATTTTATTTACTTTTTCTTGAGGAACCTCCACTTTTAAAATCTTCTCCACCTCACTTACATCCTGTAACTCTACTTTCATAACTTTTCCCTTCCTCCTCCAAATTTTTATTTTTACATTACCTTAAATTTAAAAATTTACAAGGCTTGACAAAAGTCTTAAAATTTTCTTTTACTATATTTTTCTTCTATATACTTTAAAGCTTCTTCTTTAGACTTAAGTTTTTTTTCTAATACTTGCAATTCTATATCTTGTAAAATTTCACGAAATATAGGTCCTGGTTTGAATCCAAGCTCAATCAAATCATTTCCTGTAATAAGCCTCTTCTTTTTACTTTCTTTTTCAAGTTGTTCTTTTAATTCAAATAATTCATTAAAAAATGCTATCAAACGTTTTTCATAATCTGGTTCTTTATCAGGTCCTTGGCTTGCTAAAGAGTCTGCTATACATACAATAAAAAGATCTTCAAGATAAGGAACATCTCTTAAAAGGTTTCTTTTAGCTCTTAAGGTTAATCTACCTTTTTCCTTTTCATTTAATAGATGAAATGGTCTCATATGATTTTTTATAAGAATATAAATTCTATCAATTAAATCTCTTTTAAATCTTAATTTTTCTGCCATTTCTTTAAAAAGTTCTGCAGAAACTTTTTCATGTCCATAAAAAGTAATCCTATCTTTTATCTCATAAGTATAAGCTTTACCAAGATCGTGAAATAAGCTTGCCAGTTTAACAGAAATAATAAAATCTTTCTCTTTAATCTTTTCTCTCATCTCAATTCCTAAATATGTTTTTGGATTTTTTAATATTTCCTCAGCCCATTTAAGTGATTCAAAAAGATGATCACCTACATCTAAATGATGAAAAGATGGTTGAGGAATACCTTTGGTCTTTTCAATATACGGAAAAAATTCTTTTAATATACTATCCTCATCCATTAATTTAAAAGTTTCAAAAGTTTTAGAGGAAGTTAAAATATATAAAAGTTCTTGCAAAATCCTCTCTTTAGCACATCTGTTGATTTTGCTTTTATGAATTTGAAATAACTTCCTTGTATTACTTTCTATTTCTCCAAAACCATAAGCAAAAAATCTATAACCTCTCAAAATTCTTAAAGGATCCTCTATAATATTTTCTTCAGCAATAATTCTTATAATTTTTTCTTTCAGGTCTTTATATCCTAAAAAAGGATCAAATATTAAAAATTTATTTTCAAAAAGAGAACTAATTGGAATAGCCATAGCATTAAAGGTAAAATCTCTTTTTTTTAA
>QNAZ01000029.1 GCA_003641645.1 Thermodesulfobacteriota bacterium | reverse complement strand
TGAAGCTTTAAAACAGGAAGAGGAAAAATTAAGTTTAGCTGCTTAAATTAAAATTTTAGGGAGTAAAAATGATTTCCCATTATAGTTTTGGTAGTCTTACTTTTAAAAACAAAACTTATAATAAGGATCTTATCATTATCAAAACTCCAAAAGATGAAAAAATTTTTTCCAACTGGTGGAGAAAAGAAGGTCATAGATTACAGATTGAGGACTTGGAAGAAGTTTGGAAAACACCAGTAGAATTTTTGATTGTTGGAACAGGAGCTTATGGAGTAATGAAGGTTGACCCTGAAGTAGAAAAAAAAGCTAAAGAGTTAAATATTAAAATAGAAGCTTATAGAACTGATCAAGCTGTTAAAAGATTTAATGAACTCTATTCTTCTAATACTTCAGTAGCAGGTGCTTTTCATTTAACTTGTTAATTATTTATTTCCAACTCCATGGGTTTTCTTTATTTGTTGAAGTTGTCTGAGAGGATGAAGATTGTTTTGAATTTTTTATATGAGGTGCAGGTATCACCTGAGTAGAATATTTTGGAGTTTTTTCTTTTTCTCCAAAAGGCCATATTCGAGACCACAATTTGGAAAGAATCCCTTCATCTTCTTGATAATAATAATATGGAGGTGGAGAATAAGGATAATAAGGCTGAGGTGGATATATAGGTGGATAATTAGGAACTGTAGCTGTAGCATTTTCTTTGTTCTTTTTTTCTTCTTCCTCTTCTGCCCATCCTATAGTTCCTTTAGAAATATCTATTACTAAATTTTTAGTTAAACTTTCCTCTGCAAAATCTCCAAATGGACTTTTGGCTCTTGTTACTTTTGGTTTTGTTTTTTGAGGTTTTGTAGAATAAAGATAAGGAGCATAATAGTAATATCCTCTTTCTGGATGCTCTTTACCTAATCCATAAGGAACCATAGCATAATATGGCTCTTCCTGATAAAAATTTTCTTCTCCTTTTTCTATATATCTTCTTGCCTTATGTGCAAATCTTGAGATTTGAGGAATAATTTCAGAAACATCTTTCATTTCTTGAAAAAATTGAACAGGTTTTTTATTCCCAGATAAATTCATTATTTGCGCATCTATACTTACTGTTTTACCTAAAATTGTAACACTTCCCCATATTATATAATCTACCTTAAATTTATTTCCTATCTCTTGTGCTATTTCTTTATTTATTTTTTCATAATTTTTAATTTCTTCCTTAACCTTCTCTATTTCTATTATCTCTATTTTAGAAGGAGAAAATAAACGACTTGTTAACATTTCAGGAATAGCTTCTTCTAAATAAGAATATTCTGACTGAGAATATATCTTAAATGGAAGAACTAAAACTTTTTTAATCTCTTGATTATTTTCTTCAGCTAATACTTTAAAACAAATTAAAAAGATACTTAATATAATAAAACTTAATACTTTTTTCATAAACACCTTCTTAATTTAGTATATTTTTTTAAAATTAACTCATTTTAAAATTTTGTAAATACTTACAAATATCTAAATAATTTTATCCTCTTTTCTTTTAAAAATTGTTATTTATAATTTAGTTATGAAAATTGTAGGAATTGAACCCAAAAATTTTAAAACTCACGTATTTTCAGCTTTTAAACTTCCTCGTTTAGCTATGCCTCTTTTGGGAACTATTTTAAAAAATAAAGGTTATAAAGTTAAAATCTTTTTAGAAGAATGGACACCTATTGACGAAGAAGTTGTTAAACAAGCTGATGTAATAATGATTTCTACTATTACATCTACTGCTAATAGGGCTTATAAATTAGCTAATTATTATAAAAGAAAATATAAAAAAACTATTATTATGGGAGGACCGCATGTAAGTTTTTTACCAGAAGAAGCTCTTTTATATGCAGATTTTGTTATAAGAGGAGAAGGAGAAAGAGCTATTGTAAAATTAATATCGTGTATTGAAAAAGGTTCAAGTGATTTTTCTTCTATTGAAAATCTTTCCTACAAAAAAAATGGTCATTTTTATCATAATTCTTTAAATAAAAATTTTATAGATCTTAATACTTTACCTGTGCCTGATTTTACTCTTGTTGAGGGTTTTAACCCTCGCAAACTTAAAATTTATCCTATCTCTACTTCAAGGGGATGCCCTTATAATTGCACTTTTTGTGCTGTAGTTCCTATGTTTGGGAGAGGTTATAGATTCAGAAATAAAGATCTTATCTTAGAAGAATTAAAATATATTAAAAAAGGACAACATGTTTTCTTTTATGATGACAACTTTGTAGCTAATAAAGAAAGAACCAAAGAATTATTGGAAGAAATGATAAGAATGGGATTTAAAGGTGATTGGTCTGCCCAAGTAAGAATCGATTCTTATAAAGATAAAGAATTATTAAAACTTATGAAAAGAAGCAAATGTGTCCTTGTTTATGTAGGACTTGAATCTATTAATCCTGATACTTTAAAATTTTATAAAAAGGGAATTACACAAAAACAAATAGAAGAAGGTATTAAAGCTTTTCATGAATATGGTATCAAAGTTCATGGAATGTTTGTAATAGGAGCTGATACTGATACAAAAGAAAGTATTTTAGCTACCTTAGATTTTTCCAAGAATATGAAACTTGATTCTGTCCAGTTTTTAATTTTAACTCCTATTCCTGGGACCAAACTTTTTCAGGATTTTTTAAATGAGGGTAGAATTTTAAGCACTAATTGGGATTATTATGATGGTCATCATGTAGTCTTTTATCCCAAAAATATGAGTCCTTTAGAACTGCAGAAAATGGCTTTTAAACTTTTTGAAGGTTTTTATTCCTATAAAACTGCTCTCAAGTATTTATTAAAATTTGATTGGATGCATGCCTCTATTCATTTCTTAGGTAAAAAATTAACTAAAAAGGGAGAAAAAGAGAGAAAAGAATTTGTAGAAAGCTTATCAAAAATTTAAATTTTGTTATAATAATATCAAAAAAGGGGGCGAGAATGAAGGTAGTAATAGCTTATGATGGATCTCAAGATGCAAAAGAAGGACTTAAAGTAGCTCAAAAATTTTTAAGAGAGGTAATTGACGAAGTAGTTCTTCTCTATGTAGTTCGTAAAAGAGAAGATATGAGCAAAGAAGAAGAAGAAAAAGAAATAGAAAAAGGTAAAAAATTATTAGAAGAAGCTAAAAATGAGATTAAAGATGCTTTCAAAATAAAAGAGTCTGTAATAGCTGATTATTCTATAGCTGAAGCGATTCTTAATTTTGTAGAAAATGAGGAAGCTGACATTCTAATTATGGGAGCAAGAGGGATAAGACCAGATATTATAAGATACACTCTTGGTAGTACAGCTGCAAAAGTAGTTAGCTTTGCTCCTTGTTCTATATATATTGCCAAGAAGAAATAAAAAATTAAATGGCTGATTTGTTTTTCTTTTTAAGTTTTTTTGTATATGCAATTTCTTGGATAGGATTTGGTTTTTATTTTAAAACTCTCAAAAGAGAAGTTTTAAAATATGCTCAATTTGTTCTATTTTTAGGTTTTTTATTTCATTCTATTTTTTGGATAATAAAAATTTATCAAATTTTTACTACAAATATTCTCTCTTTTAAATATCTTTTAAATTTTCTATCCTGGGAATTAGTTTTCATTTATTTTATCTTTACTCTTACACCTATTAAAACTTATGCTACAGGTTTTTTCCTTTTACCTTTGGTCTTACTGCTTCTTATTCTTTCTGTTATTTTTCCTCAACAAATTTTATCTCCTTTTAGCAAGCTTTTTAAAAGTTTTTGGTTTCCTCTCCATGCCTTTACAGGTTTACTTTCTCATGGGTTTCTATTGTTTGGAGTAATTACATCTTTAATGTATCTTTTGCAGGAAAGAGAAATTAAAAAAAAACATTTAGGATTTTTTTTTAAAAAGCTTCCTCCTCTTGAATATTTAGACAAAGTTAATGAAAAATGTCTTTATTTAGGATTTATTTTTTTATCTTTTGCTATGATAAGTGGAGCTGTCTGGAGTGAAGCAACTTTTGGAAATTATTGGAGATGGTCTCCTAAGGAAGTTATTACTTTAATTTTATGGTTAATTTATGCTGTTTTAATTCATCAAAGAGTTCTGATTGGTTGGAGAGGTAAAAAAGCATCTTATATGTTTTTATTGGGTTTTAGTATTTGGCTTATTAGCTTTTTTATGATAAATTTATTTTCTAAGGGGTTTCATACCTATGCCTCTTAAAATTACTATATTACTAATTGGATTAAATCACAAAACTGCTCCTGTAGAAATTAGAGAAAAATTATCTTTTAAAAATTCTCCTTTTCATCCTTTAGAAAAGCTTAAAAAAGAATTATTATCTTTTAAAGAAGCTTATTTTTTATCTACCTGTAATAGAGTTGAATTTTGTTTTGTTTTAGAAAATCATCAAAAAACCAATTTTTTAACAGATTTCGCTTCTTTTCTTGAGAAAGAATCTTCTTTTAAGTGGGAAAAATTGAGATCCCATCTTTATTTTTTAGAAAATGAGAAAGCAATAAAACATCTTTTTGAAGTAGCTTGTGGACTTGACTCTATGGTAATAGGAGAGCCTCAGATTTTAGGGCAGGTTAAATCTGCATATAAAGATGCATTAAATTATCGAACTTCTGGTATTGTTTTAAATAAACTTTTACATAAATGTTTTTCTGTAGCCAAAAAGGTTAGAACTGAAACTGGAATAGGAGGAGGAGCTGTTTCTATAAGTTATGCTGCATATACTCTTGCTAAAAAAATTCTTGGTTCATTAAGAGATAAAACTGTTCTTCTTGTTGGAGCAGGTGAGATGGCAGAACTTGCTTGTATGCATTTTGTTTCTGGAGGAATTAGAAAAGTATTAATTGCTAATAGAACTATTTCTAAAGCTGTAGAATTAGCTGAAAAATTTAGGGGAGAAGCCTATTCCTTAGATGAGCTTACTACTGCTTTAACAAAAGCAGATATAGTAATTTCTTCTACTGGTGCACCAAGTTGTGTAATTACCAAAAATATGGTAGCTTCTATTTTAAAACCCAGAAAATATAAACCCCTTTTTATAATTGATATAGCAGTCCCAAGAGATGTAGAACCTGAAGTTAATAAGCTCGAAAATGTTTATCTTTATGATATAGATGATCTCAAATCTGTAGTAGAAGAAAATTTAAAAGAACGAAAAAAGGAAGCTCTTAGGGCACAAGTAATAATAGAAACTGAGGTTTTTAAATTTCAAAAATGGCTAAAAGAACTTGATTTTTACCCTACTATCAGAGCTTTAACTGAAAAAGCAGAAATTTTAAGACAAAAAGAACTTGCTAAAACCTTTAAAAAACTGAAAAATCTTTCTGAAGAAGAGAAAGAAGCTATAGAAATATTAACTAAATCTTTGATTCAAAAACTCCTTTATCATCCTATTAATTTTATCAAAAAAAGTTATCATGAAGAAGGAAAATATGCGATAAGTCTAATAAGACAAATTTTTGAGCTTGATGAACCTTTTAAAGAAGTATCTGATTATGAAATTGAATCTTTATCTTATGAGATTGAAAAAGTAAAAAAAGAAGATATAGAAAAATCTTCTGATTCCCAAACTGATTCTCAAAAAAATTCCAATTCAAAAAAAATACTAATTCAATAAAACACTAAAATGGAATATCTTCTTCATCTAAAAGGGAATCTTCTATTTCTTCTAAGTTTTTCTCTTCTACAAAACTTTTAGAAGTTGGCTCTGGAGAGACTTCTTTAGATTCTAAATCTGTTTGAGATTTCTTTCCGAGAATTTGCAATGTATTAGCCACAATTTCAGTAATATATCTTTGAATTCCTTGTCTATCTTCAAATTTTCTGGTTCTAAGTCTTCCTTCTATATAAACTTGTGAACCTTTAGATAAATATTCTCCACAAATTTCAGCAAGTCTTCCAAAAGCAACAATTCTATGCCATTCAGTAAGAATTTCTTTTTCTCCGTTTCTAATTCTAACTTCATTAGTAGCAATTCTAAATGTAGCTACTGGTCTTCCATCAAGAGTGTATCTTATCTCTGGATCTGCTCCGAGTCTACCAATAAGAATAACTTTATTTATGCTCATCTTACTTTTTAGATAATAAACTAAATTTCTTTTTTTTCAATCCAATAATTTCTTTTTTAATTTATTCTCCCAATCCCAGGCTGTTTTTATAATAAACTCAAGGTCATCATATTTAGGTTTCCATTGGAGTTTCTCTTTAATTTTTGAATTATCTGCAACAAGAAAAGGCGGGTCTCCTGGTCGTCTTTCTGCTTCAATTACTTTAAATTTCCTACCTGTTACCTTTTTTACTGTTTCTACAACTTCTTTTACTGAAAAACCATGTCCATATCCACAATTAAAAACATCACTTTCCCCACCATCAAGAAGATATTCAAGTGCTATAAGATGAGCTTCTGCTATATCCATTACATGTATATAATCTCTTATGCAAGTTCCATCAGGAGTAGGATAATCAGTTCCGTATATTTCAAGTTTTTCAATTTCTCCTTTAGCTACTTTAAGTGCTCTTATTATTAAATGAGTAGCTTCTGGATAGGCAAACCCTATTTTTCCCTCAGGATCAGCACCTGCAACATTAAAATACCTTAAAGATACATATCTGAAATTGTCTCTTGAATTTGCTAAATCTCTAAGTATTCTTTCTACAGTAGCTTTCGTTTCTCCATAAGGATTTATAGGATTTAAAGGGGCATTCTCTGAGATAGGTATTTTTTCAGGTATACCATAAACAGCAGCAGATGAAGAAAAGATAAAATTTTTAACTCCAAATTCTTCCATAGCTTCAAGAAGATTTATTGTATTTACAACATTGTTTCTATAATACTTCAAAGGATTTTTAACACTTTCTGGAACAACAATAGAAGCTGCAAAATGCATAACTGCATCAGGCTTAAATTCTTTAAAAACTTTTCTTAATGTTTCTTTATCTGCAAGATCAGCTTTTATTAAATCACCATAAAGAACTGCCCACTTGTGTCCTGTTGAAAGATTATCATAAGTAAGAACCTCATATCCATTTTCTCCTAAAAGTTTAACAACATGAGAACCTATATATCCAGCTCCACCAGTAACTAAAATCTTTGCCATCTTGCTTTACTATTTTACACAATCTTTCTTTTTTTTAAATTAATTTTAATTCCTATCCTAAATTCTTATTTAGGGCTTGACGAAATTTTTTAATCTTATAAATTTAGCTAATTAATGAAGGCTTGGGTTATAGAAAAACCTGTTAATATTCTTGAAACAGAAGAGCCTCTAAAATTAGTAGAATTAGAAGATCCTCAGCCCGCTAAAGATGAAATAATTATAAAAGTTCATGCTTGTGGAGTTTGTCATACAGAGATAGATGAAATAGAAGGAAGAGCATTACCTTCATTTTTCCCTATTGTTCCTGGACATCAAATTGTTGGAGAGGTTGTAGAAGTAGGAGAGGAGGTTCAGAAATTTAAAATCGGTGATAGAGCCGGTGCTGGCTGGATTTATCTCAGTTGTGAGAAATGTGAATACTGCAAAAGAGGATTGGAAAATCTCTGTCCAAAATTTAAAGGAACAGGAAAAGACGCACACGGAGGTTATGCAGAATATTTCAAAATAAAAGAGTCTTTTGCTTTTCATTTACCTAAAATGTTCTCCTATGAAGAGGTTGCTCCTCTTTTTTGTGCAGGAGCTATAGGTTATAGATCTGTAAAATTAGCTAATCCAAGAGATGAACAACACATAGGTCTTGTGGGATTTGGAGCTTCTGGACATCTTGTTTTAAAATTAATCAAAGCACTTTTTCCTTTTTCTAAAGTCTTTGTTTTTGCAAGAAATCCCAAACAAAGAGAACTTGCCTTAAGTCTTGGAGCTTTTTGGGCAGGAGATATAGGAGAGGAGCCACCTAAAAAACTTCATTGTGCAATAGATACAACTCCTGTCTGGAAACCACCTTTATCAGTGCTAAAGTATCTTGTTCCTGGGGGAAGACTTGTAATAAATGCTATAAGAAAAGAAGAGCTTGATAAAGATTATTTTTTAAATCTGGATTATTCTCAGGATCTCTGGTTAGAAAAAGAAATTAAAAGTGTAGCTAATGTAACAAGAAGAGATATTAAGGAATTCTTGCAACTTGCAGAAACTTTTAATATCAGACCAGAAATAGAAATTTATCCTTTTGAAAAAGCTAATCAAGCTTTAAAAGATATAAGAGGGAAAAAGACAAAAGGAGCTAAGGTTTTAAAAATAATATAAAATGAATCTTAAATTTGCTATTGGTTTTGATATTCATAAACTGGTTTCTGGAAGAAAGTTAAAACTTTGTGGAGTAGAAATACCTTTTGAAAAGGGTCTTTTGGGGCATTCTGATGGAGATGTAGGACTTCATGCCCTTATAGATGCT
>QNAZ01000028.1 GCA_003641645.1 Thermodesulfobacteriota bacterium | reverse complement strand
GTTCTTTTCTTTTTCTTATAGTTTTTTCTGTTAAAAAGCTTGCTTCAAATATATTAGGAGTTATTACATCCACAAAGGGTAAAATTTTTGTTTTTAAAACTTTTATAAAGTTGTGAGAAGAAAATAGAGAATAATTTAATGTTGCTTTAAGCACAGGATCTAAAACTACCCAGGATATTTTATTTCTTTCTTTTTTTAAAAAATTTCCAATAATTTCAGCATTTTCAGAAGTTCCTATCATTCCTATTTTAATACCTTTTACAGGCAAATCTGAAGAAACAAGTTTTAAGGTTCTTTCGAGATATTCAGGTTTGACAGGCTCCCAGCCTTCAAACACTGAAGTATTTTGCAAAGTAAGAGCAGTTGGAATTCCAGCTCCTTTTAATCCTAAAAGATTGAATATTTTTACATCTAAAAGAACTCCAGCACCACCTGTAGGATCAAAACCAGCTATACTTAAAACTATTCCATTTTTCCCCAACCTCCACCCCCTGGAGTCATAATAATTATTCTATCTCCTTTCTTAACCTGAAGATTTATTTTCCCCGGAAGAAAAATTTTGTTTTCTCCTCTAATAAGTAAGTTTTCTCCTTTTTTACCTGGTTCCCCTCCAAAAAGACCATAAGGACTTGTTTTTCTCCTTTCGGAAAGTATAGTTACAGTGCAAGTTTCCAAAAAAGTATATTCTCTAATAAGTCCATTACCTCCTCTATATTTACCTTTGCCTCCAGAGTTTTCTCTTATAGCATAACGTTCAATCCTTATAGGGTAATCATGCTCCAGAGCTTCAACAGGAGTGTTCAAAGTATTTGTCATATGAGTATGCACACCACTTAAACCTTCTTTTCCAGGTCTTCCTCCCATTCCACCACCAATAGTTTCATAATAAGCAAATTTTTCATTTCCAATAGCAATATTATTCATAGTTCCACAAGAAGCTGAGGGAATTAAATCAGGAAAAGCCTGCGAAAGAGCTCCTAAAAGTGTATCCACTATACGCTGAGAAGTTTCTACATTCCCTGCTGCTACAGCAGAAGGATAGGTTGCTGAAACAATTGTGCCAGGTTTTGTAATAATTTCTATTGGTCTAAAGCATCCCTGATTTATAGGATATTCCCCAAGAGTATTTAAAAGCGAAAGAAATACATAATAAACTGCAGAGTAAGTTACTGCCTTTGGAGCATTAACACAACCTTTTACTTGGGATGCACTTTTACTAAAATCCACAATCGCCTTTTTTTCTTTAAACCTTATTTCAACTTTTATCGGAATATTCTCTTCTTCTAAACCATCATCATCAAGATAGTCTATAAAAGAATAATTCCCAGATGGAGCTTCCTCAAGAATTTTTTCCATAGCTCTTTGAGAATAATTCTTAAGCTCATCTATAATTTCTTTTAATTTAGGAAGTCCATATTTCTTATACATTTCATTTAAACGCACTTCTCCTCTTAAAAGAGAGGCAATCTGAGCATTAAAATCACCTTCTCTTTCCTGAGGATTACGAAGTTTTACCAAAAGATTTTCTATAAAGTCTTTTTGAATCTTTCCTTCTTTTATTAAATAGGTAGGTCTTATTAAGATTCCTTCTTCTTCGATATGGGTAGCTACAGCCATAGATCCTGCATATTTACCACCTACATCAGCATGATGAGCTCTTACAATAAGAAAAAAAGCTAAATCATTTTTAAAAAAGATGGGTTTAATAAGGGTAATATCTGGAAGATGAGTGCCTCCACAAAAGGGATCATTGGTGATTATTACATCTCCGGGTTTCCATTCAAAAAGAGGCAAAATACTTTTCATTGTTTCTGGCATAGCGCCAAGATGGACAGGAATATGTGAAGCTTGAGCTACCAGCTCTCCCTTTTCATCAAATATAGCACAAGAAAAATCACATCTTTCTCTTATATTTGGAGAAAAAGCAGAACGCCTGAGCACAATTCCCATTTCATCAGCAATTGCTGAAAAAAGATTATTAAAAATTTCTAATTCAATAGCTTTCATAATTTAAACAACCTTAAAGTATAATTTTCATCTACTCTTACTTTAAAATCCTCTTCAACCCATACAGTAGTAAATTCCTCTACAATAAGTGCAGGACCTTTAAAACTTTCTCCTATTCTAAGAGTGTTCCAATCTATCACAGGAACTTCTATCCATCCTTTTTCAGTAAAAACCTTAGTTTGAGAAAGTGGATAAAAATTTTTCCCCTTTTCTATCTTCCAGCTATCCTCAGAAGGATCTCCCTTTACTCTAATTCTTAAAGTAACAATTTCAATAGGGAAACGTGTTGCCTTATATCCAAACTGTCTTTTATGCTCTTGCTCAAAGGAACTCACATAATCTTCTGAATATGGAATAGTTAGTTCAAAACCTTGTCCTTTATAACGCATATCTAAAAAAATCTCATAAGAAAGGCTTTCAAGTTCAAAACCAAGACCTTTCATATAAGAAAAAGCCAAATTTTTAAGCTCTTTAATATACTTTAGAAGTTTTTCTTTTTCTTTAGCTTCAATCCAGACTGTTTGGGAAAAGTCTTTTAAAGGTGAAGAAAAAAGAAGTCCAAAGGCTGAGAAACCACCAGCAAGTTTAGGTATTATAATTTCTTTTATTTCAAGTTCTTTAGCAAGAGAGCAAGCATGAAGACCCCCTGCTCCTCCAAAACAAAATAGTGCAAAATCTTGGGGATCATGTCCTCTTTCTAAGGAAACTCGTCTTAATGCTCTACCCATGTTTATGTTAGCAACTTTAATAATACCAAGTGCGGTTTCTTCTAAAGAAAGCCCAAGTTTTTGAGAAATAGAGGATATAGCTTCGAAAGATCGGTCTTTTTGAAGCTCAAATATTCCTCCTAAAAAGGCATCTGGTAAAAGCCGACCTAAAACAAGATTAGCATCTGTAACAGTAGGAAGAAGACTTTTACCATAGCAGGCTGGACCAGGATCTGCTCCAGCACTCTCTGGACCCACTTTTAAAGCCCCTCCTACATCTATATAAGCAATTGAGCCTCCCCCAGCACCAACAGTATGAATCTCTATAACAGGTAAGCTTAAAGGAAATCCATCTAAATTGTATTCTTTTGTAAAAGGTATTCTTCCATCAATTAAACATACATCTGTTGAGGTCCCTCCCATATCAAAGGTAATAATCTTTGATTTGCCAAGAGCTTTTGCCCATATAAATGCACCACTTACTCCTCCTGCTGGTCCAGAAAGAATGGTATGTGAAGCAAATTTGCTTGCTTCTTCAACTGTAAGCCATCCCCCATTTGATTGCTGAATATAGAGATTAATTCCAGGTAGTTTTTTTCTAAGATTTTCTAAATACTTAGACATTATAGGAACAAGATAGGCATTTATAGCTGTGGTTGATGCTCTTTCAAATTCTCTAAATTCAGGAAGAATTTCAGAAGATATACTTATAGGAAGTCCAAGTTGTAAGATTTCTTTTTTTAATTTTAACTCATGATAGGAATTAAGATAACTATTAATAAGACATATAGCAACAGATTCTACAGGATTCTCTTTAAGCCTTTTTAAAATCCTTTCTATTTCTGAAGAATCAAGAGATTTTATAATCTCTCCTTTTGAGCCAATTCTTTCATTAACACCTAAACAATTTTCTTTTAAAACAATTGGACGTGGTTTTTCTACAAAAAAGTCATATAACTTTGGTCTTGCCTGACGACCAATAAAAAGAAGATCTTCAAAACCAGAAGTAGTAATAAAGGCAATTTTAGCTCCTTTTCTTTCTAAAAATGTATTTGTTCCAACTGTGCTTCCATGAATAAGTGTTTTAATATTTTGTTTAGGGAGTTGAAAAAGAAGTTCTAATATTGCTTGAGAAGGATCTTTTGGAGTTGAAAATATTTTTTTGGATTTAAGAAATCCATTTTCTAAATAAACAAGGTCTGTAAATGTTCCTCCAGTATCAATAGCAATCTGCATTGTATTACTTTCCGATACAAAAGGTTGAGAAAATCTGAGTTAAAAGATCTTCTGTAGTTACCTCTCCTATTATTTCAGAAAGGCTTGAAATTGCAGATCTTACTTCAATAGCTACAAGCTCTGGTAAGGGATTAGGTTTTTCAAGTTCCTTTAATGTATTTAAGAGATATTCTCTGGCATTTTCCAGAGCAATCTTTTGTCTTAAATTAGGTACTACTTCAGGAACTTCGGCTTTTTTTTCAGAGGTTATTTTTTCAAAAATCTTTTTACTAAGCACATCTAAATTGATATTTTCTTTTACTGAAATTTCCAAAAATTCATCAACATCCCATTTGGATAATTTTTCTTTCCATTCTTTTAAATAATTAGGCTGAACATCTATTTTATTCAAAACTACTAAATGAGGAAATTTTTTAACTTCTTGATAAATTTTAAAGTCTTCTTCAGAAGGAGTTTCACTTACATCAACCAAAAATAATATAAGATCTGCTTCTTTTAATTTCTTTTTAGCTCTTTCTACTCCTATTTTTTCAACTATATCTTCAGTTTCTCTAAGTCCTGCTGTATCTATAAGTTTTACAGGAAGCCCTTCAATAGTTGCTTCTTCTTCCAAAAAATCTCTTGTTGTCCCTGGAATAGGAGTTACAATGGCTCTTTCTTCTTTTAAAAGCACATTCATTAAAGAAGATTTTCCAACATTAGGTTTTCCTGCTATAACTAAATTGATTCCTTCTTTATAGATTTTTCCTTCTTCATAGTTTTTAATAAGGGTCTCAATAGTAGGCAAAATTTTTTCTTTTATTTTTTTAGAAAGCTTCTGAGGTTCCATTATTTCAATATCTTCTTCAGGAAAATCTATAGCACTTTCAACCAGAACAAGAATTTCTAAAAGTTCATTTCTTAAAGTATTTACTTTTTCTGAAAGTTTTCCTAAAAGGGTATTAAGAGCTAAATTTAAGGCTGTTTCAGTTTTAGCTGAGACGAGTTCTTGTATAGCTTCTGCTTGTGAAAGATCTATCCGTCCATTTAAATAGGCTCTGAGAGTAAACTCTCCTGGTTCAGCAGGTCTTGCTCCTGCCCAAAAAACAAGTTCTAAAATTTTTTTCAAAATATAATATCCACTATGAGCATATATCTCTACTACATCCTCCCGAGTATAGGTTTTTGGTTTTTTCATATAAACAGCAAGAACCTCATCTATGATTCTTTCACTCTTTGGATCAACTATAAAACCATAATAGAGTTTATGTGATTCAAATTGTTCTCTTGGTTTGAAAGGTCGAAATATTTTTTTTAGAATAGAAAGAGCAGATTCTCCACTTATTTTAATAACACCGATAGCTCCTTTACCAAGAGGTGTGCCAATAGCAGCTATTGTATCTTCCTGATAAAGTTTAGGCTTCAATCTATTCTTTCCAACTTAATATAACTCTTCTTTGTTTTCCTTCCCCCTCTATTATATAACCTATATTTTCTTCTTGTCTTAAAAGATTTAAAACAATTCTTTGTTCTCTTTGTGATCCAATTTTTATAACTTGAGGCTCTTTATTATTCTTAATTTTCTCAATAGCTCTTTTTACTGCATTTACAAGTTTTTTTTCTCTCTCAATATCAATACCTTCTGGTTTAAGAACAATCTTAGGACCTACTCCTAAAGCTCTTGCTACTACTTTATTTGTTAAAAATTCAAGTGCTGATAAGGGCTCTGCACCATTCTGAATTAAATATTTTACATCCTCTCCAGATAAAAGAATTTCAACTTGCATTTTATCTTTGAGAAGATTAGTTTTGGTTTCTATTTTTAGGTCTGCATAATTAAGCACCTCTTTAAGAAACATAAGAGCATGATTAGCTCTTTCTGAAAGCACCTTATCTGGTTTTATTCTGGCTTTAATCTTAATTTTTTTACCTGAAATTCCTAAAAGACCTGGAGAGGTAGAAAATTCAAGAATCTCTAATTCAAGATCTTCAGGAACACAACCTAATTCTTGACAAGCAACCTCAACTAATTGGTCTAAACTTTTCCCTTCTAATTCTTTCTCCATCATGACCCTCCATTTTCAGATTATTTTTTAAATAACTTAAGTGTAAAAATTTGTTGAACAATAGACAAAATATTATTTACAAACCAATATAAAACCAATCCTGAAGGGAAATTTATAAAAAGAACCAAAAAAATCAGAGGCATTAAAAGCATTATTTTAGTCTGTAAAGGATCAGTGGTTGAAGGAGTAAGCTTCTGCTGAATAAACATAGAAGCTCCCATCAAAATAGTAAGTAAAGGTATTCCTCCTAAATAAGGTATATGAAAATTTCCTAAATATAGCCTTTCAGGAGCACTTAAATCATTAATCCATAACATAAAAGGTGCATGTCTTAATTCAATAGCCATAAGCAATACTTTATAAAAAGCTATAAATATAGGAATCTGAACAAGAATAGGTAAACAACCTGAAAATGGATTTATTTTATAACGCCTATACACATTCATAAGCTCTTTCTGCAAAGTTTGAGGATCATCTTTATATTTCTCTCTGAGTCTTTGAATAATGGGCTGAATCTCCTGCATCCTTTTCATGCTTTTATAACTAATATGATTTAAAGGAAAAAAGAGAAATCTCAATAAGATAGTTATAAGAACAATATCCCATCCGAAATTTCCGGTAAATTGGTTGCTAAATTTTAAAATATAAAGAAGGGGTTTAGCTATGAAGTCAAAAATACCAAAATAGAGGGCTTTTCCTAAAAGAGGGTATTCTTTTTTCATTTCTTCTATTTTTTTAGGCCCCATATAAATCTTAAATTTATAGGTCATTTCCTGTTGGGGTTTAAGTTCAAAGGGCGGAAGCCAGAGAATAAACTCTTGGGTAGTTTTATTAATATTTCTAAAAGTTGCTCTGTAAGTTGCATTTCTGAGATTCTGAGGAATCACTGCTACCATAAAGTAAGTATCTTCATATCCAAGATATTTAAGAGCTCCTACATATTCCTTAAAAGTGTCTTTTATTTTTACCTCATTTAAGTGGTCTGTATAATAGAAAGGACCTTTAAATACATATCTTGTGCCATCTGCAAAAGGAGAAAACACTCCTCTTAAAAGGACTCTATCTTTTATTACCCTATTTCCTTTATTAAAAATTTTAAAAGAAACATCTATAAAATAAGAATCTTTTTTAAAAGTAAAATTTTTTTATAAAACTATATTTTTAAAAGAACTTACAAATTTAAGAGTTTGAGTGGTTGAATTTTCAAGAAAAAATTTATTTTTCTTAGGTCCACTATAGTTTATTACTGCTATTTCAGGAGCTGATTCTAAATAGATTTCTAAGGGAAGTGATTCAAATGGTGCAGAAACAAGTTCAATAGGTTCTTTTTTATTTTTTTCTTTGGAATATTCTTTTAATTGAAATTTATTAAATCTTGCTCCTTTAGAAGTAATTGAGATTTTATATCTCGGAGATTCCAAAGTATAAGTTTTAAGATTAGTAGAAATAGTTCGAGGAATTTTTATTTGTTTAGATTTTGCCTCAATTTTTTTGGTAGTAGAAAGCCTTTCTTTCTTTTTGATTTGTGTTTTGTTAGATGGTTGAGTTTGAGGAGGTTGAGGAGCAGGCATAAATTTCATATAAAGATAATTAAAAAGAAAAATTATAGCAAAAGAAATAACCATTGCTAATAATACTCTCTTTTCCATTAAATACCTTCCTCCTTTTTTGAAGAATTAGAACAAAGAGGGTCATACCCACCAGGAGAAAAAGGATGACACCTAAGAAGTCTTTTAAATCCTAAATAACTTCCTTTTAGTAAACCATATTTTTCTATAGCTTCCTTAGTATATTCACTACATGAGGGATAAAATTTACAATTAATACCTAAATAGATAGAAAAGAAAGGAGAAACAAATTTCTGATAAAATGTAATAAATTTAATTATCAGCTTCTTTATCATTGAAAGAAATCTCTTCTCTTAAAGAAAGAAGTTTTTCTCTTGCAATTTCCATCAATTTTTTATATTCCAAATTTAATAAATTTGGATGAGGAATTATTATTATATCACAATTTTCAGGAAACCAATCTTTATTTCTTCTAAACAATTCTCTAATCCATCTTTTTACTTTGTTTCTTTGAGTAGCTTTTTTAATTTTTTTAGAAATTACTATTCCAAGCCTTCTATAATTTAAACTATTTGGCTTATATATAATTAATAAAATTGAGTTTATCCAAAGTTTTTTACCCTCTCTAAAAACTGCCTGGAACTCTTTATCTTTTCTAAGTCTTTCTTTTTTAGATAATCCCTCTTTTTTCACAAATTATACAGTTAAACGCCAGCGTCCTTTTTTTCTCCTATTCCTAAGGATTCTTCTTCCTGCACGAGTTCTCATTCTAACTCTAAATCCATGCCTTCTTTTCATCTTAATTCTACTTGGTTGATAAGTCCTTTTCATAAAATTTCCTCCATTTAAAAAAAATTCTACGAATTTTTAAAG
>QNAZ01000027.1 GCA_003641645.1 Thermodesulfobacteriota bacterium | reverse complement strand
CATTTAAAAATAGGTTTAGTAAAAAGAAATTTTGATCTTGGAGTTTTATTTTTTCATAAAACTTCCTTCAGAGAGCCTTATAGTTTCTGGCAAAAAAAAGCTCAAGAAATGGGCTTAAATGAAATTATTTTTTATAATGAAGAAGGATTTCTTTTAGAGGGAACTATTTCGAATTTATTTGTTGAATTAAATAGTGAATTAATAACCCCTCCTTTAAGTTTAAAAATTTTAAATGGAGTTTTAAGACAATTTTTAATTTCAAAAAAGAAAGTAAAAGAGGCTAAGATTAAGATAGAAGATCTAAATAATATTAAAGCTTTTTACATAGGTAATGCTGTTCGTGGACTTGGTAAAGTCTCAGAATGGGTTATATTATAAAAAATTATTCTAAAGGAGGAAAATTATGCTAAAAAAATTAACTTTTTTAACATTTTTGTTAATAAATTGTTTTTTAAACTTTTCTCTTTTAGCAAGTGAAATAAATATAAAAGAAGGATTATGGAAAATTACTACTCAAATAGATGCGCCTGGGATGAAAATACCTCCCATGAGTTCTATTTATTGTCTTACTAAAAAAAATGCAGTTCCTTATAAAAGAGAATCAAATTCTCATTGTAATTTAAAACATTATGAAGTAGTTGGTAATACTGTAATATGGAAAATTGAGTGTAAGGAAAACTCTGGCATTACTGTTAGCACTGGCAAAACAACTTATTATGGAGATACCTTCGAGGGAATTGTAAAAGTAAAAAGTTCTCATGGAGAAATGACTATACATCAGAAAGGAAAGTGGATAGGAAAATGTAAATAAAATTTGGAAGGAGGAATAAATGGCAGAAAAGGTTTACAAAATCGCAGTTATTCCTGGTGATGGAACAGGACCAGAAGTTATAAGAGAGGGAGTAAAGGTATTAGAAGTTGTGGGGAAAAGATTTAATATAAAATTTAAGTGGACTTATTTTGATTGGGGTGGAGAAAGATATTTAAAAACAAGAGAGACTATTCCAGAAGGAGGTATTGAAGAATTAAAAAAGCATGATGCTATATACCTTGGAGCAATTGGACATCCTGAGGTAAAGCCAGGAATACTTGAAAAAGAAATACTTTTGAGGATTCGTTTTGAGCTTGATCAATATATAAATTTAAGACCAGTAAAACTTTATCCTGGTGTTTGGACACCTATAAAAGATAAAGGACCAGAAGATATAGATTTTGTAGTAGTTAGAGAAAATACAGAAGGACTTTATGCTGGTGGAGGTGGTTTTTTAAGAAAGGGGACTCCTTATGAGGTTGCTATTCAGGAATCTATTAATACCCGTTATGGGGTTGAAAGGTGTATCAGGTTTGCTTTTGAGTATTGTAAAAAAAGAAACAAGAAAAAAAAGGTAACTTTAGTTGGTAAAACCAATGTTTTAACTTATGCTTGGGATTTATGGTATAGAGTTTTTCAGGAAGTAGGAGAAGATTATCCTGAGATAGAAAAAGATTATGCTCATGTTGATGCAGTCTGCATGTGGTTTGTAAAAAATCCTGAGTGGTTTGATGTAATAGTTACTGATAACATGTTTGGAGATATTATCACAGATCTTGGAGCTATGATTCAGGGAGGAATGGGTATAGCAGCAGGTGGAAATATTAATCCAAATGGGGTTTCTATGTTTGAACCTATAGGAGGCTCTGCCCCAAAATATACAGGAAAAAATGTTATCAATCCTTTGGCAGCTATCTGTGCCGGTATGATGATGCTTGAGTGGCTTGGAGAAGAGGAAGCAGCTAAAGCTATAGAAAAAGCTGTTATAAAAGTTTGTAGAGATCATCTTAAAAGTCTTTCTGCTGGTAAAATGGGCTATACTACAACTGAGGTGGGAGATTTAGTAGCCAAATACACAGAGGAGGGGGTGGAGCTATAACTTAAGTGATAGAAATTAATTTAGAAGATATCCCGAAATCCCCAGGTGTTTATTTATTTAAAAATAAAAGAGGTGAAGTTCTTTATGTAGGGAAAGCCAAAGATTTAAGAAATAGGCTTTCCTATTATACCAAAAGCTCTTTCCTTTCTCCTAAGATTAACCATCTTTTAAGTTTAGCAGAAAAGGTTGAATATTTTCTTACTAAAAATGAAAAAGAAGCCTTACTCTTAGAAGCCAATCTTATAAAAAAATTTCGCCCTAAATATAATGTTCTTTTAAAAGATGACAAAAACTATCCTCTCCTGAGGATACCTATTAAAGAAAAATATCCTTCTTTACAGATTGTAAGAAAAAGAAAAAAAGGAGACCAAGCTCTTTATTTTGGTCCTTTTACCTCTGCCAAAGGTTTAAGAGAAATTTTAAAACTTCTTTCCAAAACTTTCCCTTTAAGAAAATGTAGTCTTGCTGAAATGAAAAGAAGAAAAACTCCTTGTATTTATTATCAGATTAAAAAATGTTTAGCTCCTTGTGTGAATCCTATCCCTGAAGAAGAATATAAAAAACTGGTGGATGGAGTAATAGAGTTTTTTCAAGGAAAAGGAAAAGGACTAATAGAAAAATTAAAAGAAGAAATGCATCGTCTTTCCGAAAATTTAGAATTTGAAAGAGCTGCTTTTTTAAGAGACCGAATCGAAGATTTAAAAAATATTCTTGAAAAGCAAGCAGTAGTTTTAAATACCCCTATAGACTTAGATCTCTGGGAGTATAAAAAAGAAAATACTTATGAATTTTTTATTGTTCTCTTTGTTCGGTATGGTTATCTTTATGGTTTTCAAACTTTTCAAATTAAAAATCCTTTAGGAGAAACACCAGCTATAAAAGATGTAATTTTACAGTTTTATTTGGAGGGAAAAATAATTCCAGAAAAAATCTTTTTACCTGAAGAGATTGAAGAAAAAGAAGAGCTTGAAAGTATTCTTTGTGAAGCAGCAGGAAAGGAAATAAAAATTTTAAAAAGCTCAGAAAAAGAAGAAATAAAAATTTTAAGAGAACTTGCTTTAAAAAATTTAGAAAATTTTATTCTTTCGGAGAGAAGAAGAGAAAAACCTTGGTATGCTGGTCTTTCAGAAGAATTAGTAGAAACTTTAAAACTTTCTCAGGAGCCACGCTGGATTGAAGCAATAGATCTTTCTCAATTTTATGGAACTGCAAGAGTAGGAGCTATTGTTTGCTTTTTTGAAGGAGAACCAGAAAAATCTCGCTATCGTCATTATCATGTAAAGACTGAGGCAAAAGACGATTATGCTATGCTATATGAAGTAATTTATAGAAGACTTAAAAGAGGACTGGAAGAAAATAATTTACCTGATCTTATTTTAATAGATGGAGGTAAAGGACATTTAGAGACTGCCTTAAGAGCAGCTGAAGATCTTGATATTGAGACAGTTGAGTTTAGAGCTATTGCTAAAAATATAAAAAGGCAACCTGAAAAACTTTATATTCCAGGAAGAAAAAATCCTATGTTTTTGCCACGATATAAAGAGGTCTATCATTTTATTGGAAGGGTGATGAGTGAGGCTCATAGATTTGCTAAAACCTTTGCAGAAAAAACAAAAGAAAAAGAAACTATAGAAAGTATTTTAGATAAGATAAAAGGAATTGGACCAAAGAGAAAAGAGATTCTTTTAAAAAATTTTAGAAGTCTGGAAGAAATATCACAGGCTCCTTTAGAAAATCTGGCAAATCTTCCAGGATTTAATCTAAAAGTAGCAAAAGCTTTAAAAGAAAATCTTAAAGAATTTTTAACTTCTTAAGTCTTTTTCTATAAGATCAGCTATCTTTTTCCCACTCATAAGCATTCCACCAAAAATAGGACCCATCCTTGGAAGTCCAAATACTTCACAAACTGCTATTCCTGTAACATAAAGTCCTTCTGCAACCTTATTTGTATGATCCACTACTAACTTTTCTGAAACCTCACTCCAATTTGATTTTCCACCTTTTATAGTTATATTGAGCTCTGGATTTTTTTCTGCAGCAATCCGAACTATTTCAGCATCATGTCCTGTTGCATCAACAAGAGCTTTTGAGTGAGTATAAAGAGGATCTACATGAAGTCCTGAAAGTTCAATAGCAGTCCATTTCCATAAAACACCAGTAACCTTAGGAGGCTCATCTCTTACTATTACATCTTCTACATGAACTCCAAGAAAGATCTTAGCTCCAGCATCTAAAGCACCTGCTGCAAGCTTTGCTATAAGTTCTGCTGGATCAATAGTATATAAATTACTTTCAGCTTTTTTATATTTTATTTTAAAATCTTCTAAAATAGGAATTGCCTCTTCCTGAACCACTATTTTAGGAATCATATTTCCACCACCACCTATTCCTCCACCAAAAGAAAGCCTTTTTTCATAAACTAAAACCTTAAATCCTCTTTCTGCTAAATATTTAGCAGAAGTCAAACCTGAAGGTCCTGCACCTACTATAAGCACATCTACATTACTATATTCATAAAGATCCTCTAATCCATATTTAACTATAGCTTTTTGAATTTCCAGCTCCATTCCCCCTTTTCCTCCCTTTAAGATTCTTTCAAAATTAAAAAAATTTTAAATTAAACTTTTAAACAAATTTTATATAATTTAATATTTAGTGAAAAAAATAACTATTATATATAGTTTATTCTTAATTTTTCTTTTAGTCTCTTTATTTCCTCTTTAAAATAAGCACTTGACATAAATATAAGTAATGTTTTTTTTGAATCCCTTTTTAAAATTTCAGTTTCTTTATCCAAAAAGTAAACTTCTACTCCCTGATTTTTAAGAGAACATGATAAATAATGTAGATCAATTCTTTCTTCTTTAGAAATGTTTTCCAAACCTGGTGGAATTTTTAAATATACTACATCTGCAATTCCAAGGTTTTTAGCATATTCTTCTTGAAAAATTTTTCTTTTACTCGAATTAGTTCTTGGCTCAAAAATAACAATTGTCTTTTCAGGTTTAATACTCCTTTTTAATTCTTCTATTGTTATTCTGACAGCTGTAGGATGATGAGCAAAATCATCAATAATTACTAATTTCTCATTGGTATATAAAATTTCTTGTCTTCTTTTTACTCCTGGAAAACTTTTAAAAGCTTCTTCCCAATTACTATCTAAAAGGTTCAAAGCATATAATAAAGTAAATACAGATAAAGCATTCAAAGCATTATATTCTCCTGGTAGATTAATAGAAAATTGTAAACCTTTCTGAAAAGGTGTATCTATAATAACAGAATTTATAAAAACTAAATTTTCAAAAGTGGTTTCACTTTTTAATAAAATAAAGTCGGCTTTAGAATTTTTACCATAGGAAATGATCTTAGCTTTAGTAGATGAGGTTAAAATAATTTCTCTTAAATTTTCATCATCATAATTATAAACTATAATTCCATCTTTTGAGATAAGATTGACTAATTTTTTAAAAACTTCTTTCAGACTTTCAATATCAGGATATACATCTGCATGATCATATTCAAGATTTGTTAAAATAAGTGCAAAAGGTGTATAATGTAAAAACTTGGGTTCTTTATCAAAAAATGAGGATGGATATTCATCTCCTTCTATTACCACAAAAGAGCTTTTTCCTGTTCTGAAGTTAAAATTAGTATGTTTTAAAACCCCACCTACTAAATAAGTAGGATCTAATCCTAAGGTTTCTAAGGTATAACTTAAAAGTGCTGTAACAGTTGTTTTACCATGTGTTCCTGCACAAACAAGAACTTTTTTATTTAAAAAAATAAACTTTTCTAAAAAAGAAGGAAAAGAATAAAGAGGAATTCCTAATTCCTGAGCAGTTAAAACTTCTAAATCGTCTTTTTTAGCGATATTCCCAACTATAACACTATCTGGTTTAAATTTTTTAATATTTTCTGGATCAGGTTTAAATATAGGAATATTTAATTTTTTAAGTATTTCAGAAGAAGGAGGATAGGGTTTATCCTTTTCTGAACCATAAACTTCAAAACCTAATCCTTTTAAAATACCAGCAACTCCACACATCCCTATTCCACCAATTCCGATTAAATAAACCTTCATATTGTAAATCTCCTATCTTTAAAAATCTTAATTGTAGACTTTATTCTAATATTATTTCTATTTCTGGATTTAGCAATGTTTCAGAGGCAGAACCCTCTCTTATTGCAATTTCAAGAAGTCCCTCACTTCCAAAAAGAGCTACCAATTCTCCTTTTTTAGCATATCCATAAGATTTAACTAAAGGCACTTCTTTTTTGTTAACAAGCACTTTAAATGGTTTTTCTATCATTTTTTGATGAAAATTAGTAACAATATTCCCAAATTGATCTACATACCAAACAGAAAGTCTATAACCCTTTGAAGTCCTTTTAGGAAAAGGAAAATTTAATTTTTTAAGAGTTTCTTTTGAAAGGGGTTTTAAAAATTCTCTGAAAGGCACTTCATCTAAAATATAAGCTACAGCAGGAGCAAATAGATCCCTTCCGTGAAAAGTAGAGCTATAAGGTGGTTTTAAAACTTTTTCTTTTATTATTTCAAAAGCAGAAAAGTCTGGATTTTCTGTATAAATCAAAGAAAAAAGCCCATTATCTGGACCAATAAAAATATATTCCTTAGTTTTGATAACTACAGCTTTTCTTTCTGTTCCTACCCCAGGATCAACTATAGCTAAAAATATTGTTCCCTCTGGAAAATATTTATAAGAAAAATAAAGACTAAGAGCAGCTTTTCTTATATCCTGATGTGGTATTTCGTGGGTTATATCAACAAAGTTTATATTAAAGGATTTTTTAAGCTCTTTTAAAATTCTTGCTTTTACTACCCCTACATAGTGGTCTTTAATTCCAAAATCAGTAAGTAAAGCAACTATTTTAATCATTTTTAAGAAGAAAGTATAAGCACTTCTTCACCTTTTGAAATTTTATCTTTAGCTTTTTTAGAATATTTTATAAGTAATTTTTTAATAAATTCTTCTGGAGGATTTCCTTCTATAACCACTCCTAAGGGTGCAGGTGCATTTAAAATATAGGTTTTATATTTATTTTTTACTATGTTTTTTATCTTTTCATTTTCTTCTTTATTTCTTCCAAGAATTATCCATATACCTTCTTCAAAAAAATGTCTTCCAAGAATCAGAAGTTGAGCAGTATCATAATTTAAAGTTCTTTTTTCTTTTATAACCTTTAAAACTCTTTTCCCAATTTGAGGATCTGCAAGAAGACATCCTCCTCCTGGAGTAGGAATTTCTTTTATTTTAAATTTCTTCGCCAGTTCTAATTGAACAGTCCTTTTTCTTCCACGAATATCTAAAAGTTTTTCTCTGTCAATAAGTCCTTTTTTCTCTACTTCTGTTTCAGCTAAAAGTTTAGCTGAAAGAGGTCTCAATAAAATTCCTTTAACACTTGCTTTGTTTTCAATCAATTCTAAGGTATTTTTATTTTGACTCATAGGTCTTTGTCCTAAAACTTCTCCAGTAGCAATGAAATCTGCTTTAAATTCTTTCATCAACTCTTTGGCTTTTTTTAATATAAAAATTTTGCAATCCACACAAGGATTTGCATAATCACCATAACCATACTGTGGCTTTTTAAGAATCTCTATGTATTCTTCTGTAATATCTATTAAAACTCCTTTATCAAATCCAAGATCTTCTATTTTTTTTAAAAATAGTTCTGAATTTTCTTTATATTTCCATCCAAAAAAAGGAGTAATAAATTTAACAGCAATGACTTTAATACCCTGTTCTTTTAAAATTAAACCAGCTAAATGACTATCCAATCCTTCTGAGAAAAGAAGAATAGCAGTAGGCATTTAAGTTAAATTTGAGTATCTAAGAAATTTTTGGCTAATTTTAAATTTTTTGGATCACCAAGCATTCTTGCAATTTCTTTAATTTTATCTTCTCCTTCTATTTTTTTTATGCTTGTTTTTGTTTCTTCTCCTTTTATCTCTTTTTCCACTACATAATGAATATCAGCTAAAATTGCAATTTGAGGAAGATGAGTAATACAAAGAATTTGATAGTTTTTGGAAAGATCTTTTAGTTTTTGAGCAATCTTTTTAGCTGTAATTCCACCGATACCAGCATCTACTTCATCAAAAACCAAAGTTCCTGTTTCTGTTTTTTCTTTTAATATAGATTTGCAAGCAAGGAAAATACGAGAAAGTTCTCCTCCAGAGGCTACTTTTTCAAGAGGTTTCAATGGAACTCCTGGATTAGAAGAAAATAAAAACTTTATATCTTCAAATCCTGTGGGGCTGAGATTTTCAACCTTGGGCTCTTTTGTTATTAATTCTATTTTAAATTCTGCCTTTTCTATACCTAAATCTTTTAACTCTTTTTTTAAAAAATTTTGAAGCTTTGGAACACCTTTTATCCTTTTCTCACTTAACTTTAAAGCAAAATTTATTACTTCCTTTCTAAGTGTTTCTTCTTCTTTTAACAAATTTTCATAATCTTCTTCTCCTGATTCTAACAAAGTTATTTCTTTCTTTAATTCTTCAAGAAGTTTTATCAATCCTTCTGTATCTTTCTTATATTTCCTTTTAACTCTATCATATTTAGAAAGTCTTTCCTCTATCTCATTTAAAGCTGTATCATCTTCAGGTAAATGACCTAAGTAATCAATTAAATCTCTTGCTATTTCTTTTAAATCATAATACATAGAAT
>QNAZ01000026.1 GCA_003641645.1 Thermodesulfobacteriota bacterium | reverse complement strand
TTATCAAACCAGGGATTTTTATTCATATTAATTTTATACAATAATACATACTTTTTAGAATTTTTGAATATCCTTAGATTAACTAAACTTGACTTTTTTATAAAATTTTTTTATGGTATGATTAAAAAATAATAATATTTATTTAGTTTTTTAACTAAAGGGAGGGAAAGATTTATGAAAATTGTAGAAAAGGATTTAGATAAGAAAAAAGCAATAGAAGCAGCTATTTCTCAAATTGAAAAGCAATTTGGAAAAGGTTCTATAATGCGTCTTGGGGAGAGTGAGAAAAAAATAGAGGTAGGGACTATTCCTACAGGTTCTTTAAGTCTTGATATTGCAACTGGGATAGGGGGTATACCAAGAGGTAGAATTACTGAAATTTATGGAGCTGAGGCTTCAGGAAAGACAACCTTAGCTCTTCATATGGTAGCTGAAGCTCAGAAATTGGGAGGAGTAGCAGCTTTTATAGATGCAGAGCATGCTTTGGATATAAACTATGCTAAAAAATTAGGTGTAAATGTAGAAGATTTACTTATTTCTCAACCAGATACAGGAGAACAGGCTTTAGAAATTGCAGAAGTTTTGGCAAGAAGTGGAGCTGTTGATATTATTGTTGTAGATTCAGTTGCAGCGCTTGTTCCTAAGGCAGAGCTTGAAGGAGAAATGGAAGATCAACAAGTAGGATTGCAGGCTCGTCTTATGTCTAAAGCTATGAGAAAACTTACTGCTGCTATCTCTAAAAGTAATACTGCAGTTGTTTTTATAAATCAAACCCGTATGAAAATAGGTATGGGTGGTTATGGAGGGCCTCCTGAAACAACACCAGGAGGTATGGCTCTTAAATTTTTTGCCTCTCTAAGAATAGAAATAAGAAGATTAGGGGCTATAAGAGAAGGGACAGAAACTTTGGGGCATAGAATAAAAGTAAAAATAGTAAAAAATAAACTTGCTCCTCCTTTTAAAGAGGTTGAGTTTGATGTTTATTTTGGAGAAGGAATTTCTAAAGAATCTGAACTGATTGATCTTGGAGTAGCTATGGGAATTATCGAAAGAAGTGGATCTTGGTATACTTATAAATCAGATGGAAGAGAAGAACGATTAGGACAGGGAAAGGAGAATGTAAGAAGACTTCTTAAAGAGAGAAAAGATTTAGCTCAAGAAATAGAAAGAAAAATAAGAGAATTAGCTGGTCTTCCATTATTTGAAGATTCATCTATTTCTTTTGGTAAAAAAACTAAATCTCAGGATAAGATTTTAAAAGAAGCAAAATAAATGTGGTCTTTATCTTTAAACAAGATAGAGGAAAAATTAAGGAATACAAAACTTCTTGTTATAGGAGATTGTATTCTTGATAGATACTTTGTGGGAGAGGTTAGTCGAATTTCTCCTGAAGCCCCGGTTCCAATATTTGATTTAAAAGAAACCTATTTTAGTTTGGGTGGAGCAGCAAATGTAGCTGCTAATTTGAGAGGTCTTAATGTTCAGGTTGAATTAATGGGAGTTGTAGGAAAAGATGAACATGGAAAAATTTTAAAAAATCTTGCAAAAAAACAAGAAATAGGAATAAAAGGTATTTTAGAAAGTGCTTCTCGTCCAACTACTATCAAAACAAGGATAATTGCCCAATCTCAGCAACTTCTTCGTATAGATAAAGAAGAAAGAAAACCTATTAATAAAAATTTGAAAAAAAAATTTCAAGAAATTTATGAAGAAATTTTAGATAAGGTGGATGGAGTAATTCTTTCTGATTATGCTAAAGGAATGTTTTTATCTGAAAGTTTTTGTGCTTGGATAA
Source organism: Thermodesulfobacteriota bacterium (assembly GCA_003641645.1). Taxonomy (GTDB): domain Bacteria; phylum Desulfobacterota; class Thermodesulfobacteria; order Thermodesulfobacteriales; family Thermodesulfobacteriaceae; genus Thermodesulfobacterium. Next base: position 7,181 of record QNAZ01000026.1, on the reverse strand, counting down.
TAGGAGAAGCAAGAAGAAAAGGGAAATTTCTTATGGTTGATCCAAAAAGTGTAGAATGGAAAAAATATGAAGGAGCAACTTCAATTACCCCAAATCTTAAGGAGTTTAAACAAACAGCCTTTAAAGAAAATCTTCCTCAAGAAAATTTAAAAGAATCTGCTGAGGTTTTGGTTAAAAAATATAATCTTGATTTTCTCGTAGTTACTTTAGGTAAGGATGGTATATTTCTCTATCATCCTGAAGAAGGTGCTTTTCATTTACCTGCTCAAGCAAAAGAAGTTTATGATGTTTCAGGTGCAGGAGATACTGTAGTTGCAAGCTTATCTGCTTTTTATGCAGTAGGGCTTTCCTTAAAAGAAACTTTAGAGTTGGCAAATATTGCAGCAGGTATAGTAGTTGGTAAAGTAGGAACTAAACCAGTTTATTGGGAAGAGATAAAAAGCTTTCTTAAAGAAAATTCAATGGAAGGGGGTTAGAAATGGGCAAAATTTCTCAAATAAAAGCACGTGAGATACTTGATTCAAGAGGAAATCCTACTATTGAAGTGGAAGTATGGTTAGAAAGTGGGTTTTATGGAAGAGCTTCTATTCCTTCTGGTGCCTCAACAGGTAAACATGAAGCTTTAGAGTTAAGAGACAAAGATTCCAAAAGATATTATGGAAAAGGGGTTCAAAAAGCAGTTTTTAATGTAAATGAGATTATTGCTCCTCAATTAGAAGGATTTGAATCTTCCAAACAAATAGAAATTGATCAAATGCTTTGTGAACTTGATGGAACTGAAAACAAATCTAAATTAGGTGCTAATGCAATTTTAGGAATTTCTCTTGCCTGTGCCAAAGCTACTGCTGAAGAGTTTGGAATGCCGCTTTTTACTTATATTGGAGGTTTAAGAGCAAGAACTTTACCTGTTCCTTTTATGAATGTTATAAATGGAGGAGTTCATGCAGATAATCCTTTAGATTTTCAAGAATTTATGATTGCTCCTTGGGGAGGAGATAATTTTTCTTCTGCTTTGAGAATGGGAACTGAGACATATCATGCCTTGAAAAGTGTGCTTAAAGAAAAGAAATTAAGTATTTCCATAGGTGACGAAGGAGGTTTTGCTCCTCAAATAAAATCCCCTGAAGAAGCTTTGGATTATTTAATAAAGGCTATTGAGAAAGCAGGATATAAACCAGGAGAAGATATAGCAATTGCTATGGATGTAGCTGCTTCAGAACTTTATGAAGGAAAAGGAGTATATAAATTTCCTGGTCTTGGAAAAAAAATGAATAGAGAAGAATTGGTAAAATACTATGAAAAGCTGGTTAATAATTATCCTATTATTTCAATTGAAGATCCTTTTTCTGAAGATGACCCTGAGGGATTTGAACTTATTAAAGAAAAATTGGGAAATAAAATCCAAATTGTAGGAGATGATATATTTGTAACTAATCCTAAAAGAATTGAATGGGGAATTAAAGAGAACTTAGCAAATGCAGTTTTAATTAAACTTAACCAAATAGGAACTTTAACTGAAACAATTTCTGCAGTAGAATTAGCTTATAGACATAATTGGAATTGTATGATTTCTCATCGTTCTGGAGAAACTGAAGATACCTTTATTGCTGATCTTGCTGTAGCTTTAAATACAGGTCAAATTAAGACAGGTGCTCCAGCAAGAAGTGAAAGAGTTGCCAAATTTAATCAACTATTAAGAATTGAAGAATATTTAGGTTCTTCAGCTATTTTTGCAGGAAAAAGTATTTTGAAGAATCTTAAATAATTTATGAAGTTTTTAGAAGTAATTAAGAAATTATCTCAAAAAGAACCTCTGGAGTTTTGGATAGAAATTGAAGAAGGTATAGAGGTAGAAAAAAGAGATAGAAAAGAATTTTTAAAAGAAAAATATTTTGATCAAAGTGTATCTGTAAGATATTTAAATGAAAGAGGAAAAGCTGGACTTTCTTATGCCACTTCTTTAGATCTTTCAAAAATAGAAGAAGCTGCTTTAAAAGCTAAAGTTCTTTCAGATTATGGAGTCCCTTCTTTTTTTCCTGAAAAATCTGAGAATTATCCTGAAATTTTTTCTGTAGCACCTATAAATGTATCCTTAGAAGAGTTAAATGAAAAACTAAATGAATTAGAAGAAAAAGCATTTAGTTTTGATTCTTCAATTTCAAGGGTTGAAAAAATAAAGATTTCCTGTGGGAAAATTAAATATATCTTGGTTAGGAATGAGATAGAATTAATTTGGGAAAAACCTTTTTGTGATTTTATTATTTCAGTTGTTGCCAAAAATAAGGATAAAGAAGCTTCTTCTTATGAGTGGTATGAGGGATTAGAATTCAATTATGAAGAGCTTTTAAAGAGAGTTAAACTTGCTTGTAAAAAGGCTTTAGCTCTTTCTAAAGCTAAGAAAGGAAAAGGCTTAAAAATTTCTGTTCTTATTCCACCTTTTATAGCAGTTGAGCTTTTAGATCTTTTAGAATTTTCATTTTTGGGAGATGAAGTATTGAAAGGAAGATCCTATTTAAAAGATAAACTTGGGGAGAAAATCTTTAGTGAAAAAATAACTTTATTTGATGATGGAATAAATCCTTTCTTGCCTGAAAGTAGACCTTTTGATGATGAGGGATCAGCCCAAAATAAAAAAGTTTTAGTGGAAAAAGGTGTGGTAAAAAGCTTTTTATTTGATACATATTGGAAAAAAGAAGCAGAAAAAAAAGGATTTAAAGAAATAAAAACAGGAAATTCCAGAAGACCTGACATTTTTTCTTTTCCTAAAATTTCTTCTACTAATTTTTATATTGAAAAAGGTGGTTTAGAAAAAGAAAAATTAATAAAATTGGAAAATGAGATTTTTGAAGTTCTGGAGATTTTAGGAGCTCACACTGCTAATCCTATTTCTGGGGATTTTTCTTTAGGGGTTTCAGGGATTTATTATAAAAATGGAGAACCTGTGGATTATTTTTGTGAAATGGCTCTTTCTGGAAACTTGTTTGAATTGTTTAAAAATATCGTAGAAATAGGGTCAGATTTGACCTTTTATGGATCTACAGGTTCTCCAAGTTTGCTTATAGAAAAAATGGATTTAGGAGGATAGAGTAAATGGAAATTAAAGAAGCCATTATAAAACTTAAAGAAGGAGAAAGTTTAAAAAAAGAAGAAGCCTATGAAGTTTTTAAAAAAATAGCTATTGATGATTTTAAAGAAGAAGAAGTAAAGGATTTTCTTGATCTTTTGAGAAGGAAAGGAGAAACTTGGCAGGAAATAACTGGTGCAGTTATGGCATATAGAGATGTTATGATAAAAGTGCCTCACAATTTACCTGAATCAGCTATAATTGTTGATACCTGTGGAACAGGAGGAGACCAAAAGAATACTTTCAATTTTTCAACAGCTGTTGCAATAGCTCTTTCAGCTATAGAGGGAATTTATGTTGCTAAACATGGAAATAGGTCAATTTCAAGCAAATGTGGAAGCGCAGATTTAATTGAAGCTTGTGGAATTCCACTGAGTTTACCTCCTGAGGCTTCAGCTCAGGCTCTTGAAGAAATAGGTTTTGCTTTTCTTTTTGCACCCCTTTATCACCCAGCATTTAAAAATATTGCAGAAATTAGAAAAAAACTTGGTAGAACCATTTTTAATGCTCTTGGACCTCTTTTAAATCCTGCACTTGCTAATTATCAATTAATGGGGGTTTATGATTTTCTCCTTACAGAAAAAATAGCTTATGTGCTTGATAGTATAGGAATTAAAAGAGCTTTAGTTGTTTTTGGTGAAGAGGGATATGATGAGATAACTATTACAGGTTCAACTAAAATTTCAGAGTTAAGAGAAGAGAAAATTACAACCTATTATGTAGATCCAGAAAATTTTGGTTTTGAAAGATGTGAAAATCCAGAGGAATTGACAGTTAAAAACCCTTCTGAGAGTAAAGAGATTTTGGAAAATATGTTGAAAGGAAAGCTTGAAGGACCAATTATGGATATGTTTCTTTTAAATCTTGGAGGAGCTCTTTATCTTTGTGAAAAGGCTATAGATTTTAAGGGAGGAATAAAAAAAGCAAGAGCTCTTATTGAATCAGGAAAAGCTTGGGAAAAATGGCAGGAAATTCAAGAATATTACAGAAGGTTCAAAATTTAAAATAGCAAATTTTTTTATTTTCTGGAAAAAGTATTGTAAGTGAAAAGAAAATGTTCAAATAAATGTACGTAAGTTATAAAGAAAAGCGCCCTCCGTCCACTTCGGGGCTATCGCCCACGCCTAACAGGAGGATATGTGGCTCCACCCTTGGTTATGCTCAAATTTTGCAAAGCAAAACTTTGCATATCAACAGAACGTTAGGCGAAATATTGCTTTTGATGAAACAAAAAATAAAAAAATAAAAGGAGGTTGATAAGATGCCATGGGTAAAAAGAGAAGACTGCATTGGTTGTGGTATATGTGTTGAGAAATGTCCTGTAGGAGCAATTTCTTTAGAGGAAAGTGTGGCAATAATAAATATGGCTAACTGTATTCGTTGTGGAGTCTGCCACGATGTATGTCCCGAGGGTGCAGTAAGACATGATAGCGAAAGAATAGAAGAAGAGGTAGAGGAAAATGTAAGGAAAACAAAAGAATGTATGGATGCTTGCGCTAAATATCTGGGTGATGAGAAAGAAAAACAAAAATGTCTTAATAGGATGATAAAATATTTCAATAAAGAAAAAATTGTTATTGAAAAAACATTGGAAAGACTACAAAAGCTTAAGAAGGAGTTATCGCTATCTTTGGGAACAAGTGAAGATGATACTGTAGAAAGAAAATGACAGAGTAATACATCGCCTAAATTTCGGCTTTGCCGAAACTTCATATTTTGCTGGTTTATTAAATATCCAAGCGTAGCAAATAACTTTTGTATTTACTTTCCTTGTTTTTAAGGTTTAAAGATTTATAATTAATTTAAAACCTTTTAGGGGTGTTATGCAAAAATTTCATTTTCCTATTATTGTTGAAATGGACGAAGATGGATACTATATAGTTAGTTGTCCTATATTTAAAGAATGTCATACTTATGGTGAAACTATAGAAGAAGCTTTGGAAAATATTTAATTATAAAGTTTTTAAAAATTAAATTGGTAAAATTTTGTAAATATTTTTTAAAACTTCCTCTGGAGTAATATCTCTTAAGCATTTATAATGTTTGTATTTACAGGTTCTTTTAAAGCAGGGGCTACAGGGTAAGTCTTTTTTTAAGACTATAGCTTTAGGATTTAGAGGTCCTGTTTTTTCTGGATCAGTTGAGCCAAAGATAGCAATTTGAGGAATTTTAAGTGCTGCTGCAAGGTGCATAAGTCCTGAATCATTTGAAATGAATGCTTTTGCCAGAGAAAGAATACCTGCAACTTCTGTCAAATCAGTTTTTCCACAGAAATTATATATTTCTTTTTTTCCGGTTTTTATAAAATTTCCTATATCTTTTTCTTTTGAACTACCTACAATAATTACAGCAAACCCTAATTTTACAAGAAAATTAGCAAGGTCTTTATAGTATTCTTTTGGCCACATTTTGGCTGGTCCATAGGCTGCACCTGGTGCAAGAACAATGAAAGCTTTATCTTTAAGCTCATTTAAAAGGGTTTCAGCTTTATTTATAATTTCTTCTTCTAAAGGTAAAAAAAGTTCCTTAAATTCAATTGGAAGTCCCAGAGCTTTTAAAAGATATAAATAATAATCTCTCTGATGTAATTTTTTACGAGGAGTTTTTACAGCCCGTGTTAATAGAAAACTTCTGAAATCTTTTGCATATCCCCACCTCTCTCTGAGACCAGCTCTAAAAAAAAGCCAGGCTGAAGAAAAAGAATTGGTAAGAAGAAGTCCTACCTCATTTTTAAGAGGTTTTAAAGTTTCCAGATTCTTTTTAGTATTACCTTTTTCATAATAAATAATTTCTGTATTAGGAAAGGATTTAAAAAGATTTACAATTGCTGAGGGACCAAATAAATAAATTTTTTCCTTTTTGCAAAGATTGTAATATACTGGAGTTGCCATCAAGGTATCACCAAGCCAGTTAGGAATTCTGATAACCATAGTAAAGCCTCTTTACAACTAAAGTAGCATAAGCTCCTTTTTCTAAAGTAAATTTTAATTTTACAGTAGAATTATCCAATTTTTCCCATTCTAAATTTTCTGGAAAAATAACAGCTGGTCTTGGATAGGTTTTAAATATAAGTCCTTTTACAAAGGTTCTTAAGTTTTTAAGATTTTTTAATCCTTCTTTTTTACATATTTCATCATAAATTTGTGCTAAATTTAATCCTTCAACATTTTCTTTAAATTGTAACTTAGGAGCAGGAAGGGGAAGTTTTAAAATTTTTAAAATTTTCCACTTTTCTTCTTGCACTTCTTTATAAAAGAAAAAACTTCCCAGGAGATAAGGGGCTTCAAAATAGGGTATATTAAGTTTTAAAAGAATCTTTTTAAATATCTCATTCCAGAGATAACTTTGATAAGCATTTCCCAGAAAAAAAAGATATTCTTTATCCACAAGATTTAGAGCCCTTTTAAAGGTTCGTTTAGAGGGTTTATGTTCTATTAAAAATCTTATTAAATTTTTTTCCCAGTTTACCTTAGCAAGATCTAAACACTTTTCAAAGTTTCTCCAGTATTTTTTAAGACAGTTTCTGAATTTTCTTGTCTTTTCTATATCTACCGGGCTTCCTTCTGCAAGCATTAGATAAAGAGCTTTTTCGTAATTTCCAAGAATGATTTCCTTTACTGCAAACTCTTTAGAACTTTTTATTGAACCAAATCTTTGTTCATCAAAATAATTTGCAAGACCAAATTTTCTTATCAATTCTACTTCCTTATCAAATTTTTCTTCTTTTATTTGAAAATCTCTAACTACAATTTCGAATTTGTTTTTAATAAGAAGATCTTTTGACATAGATTTAGTTGTTTTTCCAAGATAAATAATTTCAAATTCTTTTTCTTTAAGATCTTTCTTAGGTCCATTTTTAATAGTAATAAACTGATGAGCAATTGCTTTTTTGTCTTTAAGACCTCCATAACCAATAGAATCCATAGAAATTCTCAATTTTTTTGCGATTTTTCCAAGAGCATCCCAAGTTGAAATATTGAATTTTTTGAGGATATAAAGAGAATATTCTCCTTCTCCTTCTGGATAAATATCTGCAATTTCTGAAACAATGAAATCT
>QNAZ01000025.1 GCA_003641645.1 Thermodesulfobacteriota bacterium | reverse complement strand
ATTTTACTTAAAGAAGAGGTTAAAAATGAAAAAACTTTTGGAAATTAAAGATCTTTGGGTTGAAGTTGAAAATAAAGAAATATTAAAAGGAATTAATCTAACACTTCCGGTAGGACAAACACATGTAATATTTGGAAGAAATGGCTCAGGAAAGACTTCATTACTTATGACTATTATGGGTTTTCCTGCTTATAAAGTAAGACATGGAAGAATCTTTTTTAAAGGTGAAGATATAACTGATCTTCCACCTTATGAAAGAGCTAAAAGAGGAATTGGTATAATGTTTCAAAGACCACCCACTATAAAAGGAGTAAAATTAAGAGAAATTTTAAAATTATGTGCTAAAGAAAATAATGTAAAGATTAAGGAACTGGCACAGACTTTTAAATTTGAAAACTTTCTTGATAGAGAAGTTAATAAAGGATTTTCAGGAGGAGAACTAAAAAAAAGCGAGCTTCTTCAATTACTAATTCAGGACCCAGAATTGGTTTTACTTGATGAACCTGAATCAGGAGTTGATGTAGAAAATATTCAACTAATTGGAGAGATGATTAAGAAACTTTTACAAAAAGACATTCCTTATAAGCCAAGAAATAAAAGTGGATTAATAATTACACACACAGGATTTATTCTTAAGTATGTCGCTGCAGATCTTGGATATGTCATTATGGATGGAGAAATTTATTGTCAAGGAAATCCTGTAGAAATTTTTGAGGGTATTCAAAAATATGGATACGAAGGATGCAAAAAATGCCTAAAAAGACTTACTATTTGAATTTGAAATTTCTTGGAGGATTTTATGATAAAAGATTCAATAGATTTAAAAAGTTTCAAATCAGCTAAAGATGCTCCTATACCTAAGGATTTATCAGAATTAAGTGAAGAAGAAAAAAATAGGCTTAAACTTTTGGGTTTAGATGAAAAACTAAAAAGAGAGGGAGAATATGTTCAAGTAGATGCAATTCCCCTTTTATGTAGGAAAAAAATAGAAGGTTTAGAGATTCTTCCTATTACTGAAGCTTTAAATAAATATGATTGGATCAATAACTATTATTGGAAAGCTATAGTTTCCAAAAAAGACAAATTTACCAGGGCTGTAGCTGAAGATTTAGATAATGGTTATTTTATAAGAGTTTTGCCTAATTATAAACTGGTCTATCCTGTCCAGACTTGTCTTTATATAAGAACTGATAACACAGCTCAAAAAGTTCATAACATTGTTATCGTTGAAGAGAATGCAGAACTTAATTTAATTACTTCTTGCTCAGTTCATCCCCATATTGGCTCAGCTCTTCATATAGGTATATCTGAATTTTTTATTAAAAAAGGAGGAAAATTAACTTTCACCATGATACATGTATGGGGAGAAAAAATAAGTGTGAGACCAAGAACAGGAATTATAGTAGAAGAAGGAGGAACTTACATTTCTACTTATATTAGTCTTTTTCCTGTAAAAAATATTCAAACCACTCCTGTATGTCGTCTTATAGGTAAGGATGCAAAAGCTTCCTTTGTTTCTATAATTGCTAATTATCCTGGTTCTTATGTAGATGTAGGTGGAGAAGTTTATTTAGAAGCAGAAAAAACTAAAGCAGAAATAATTTCTCGGAATGTGATTTATGGAGGAGAGAAAATATTGCTCGAGGAAGAATAATAGCTAAAGCTCCTAAGGTAAAAGGACATCTTGAATGTCAAGGACTTATGCTTTCTAATGATGGTATTATAAGAGCTATTCCAGAATTGGATAGTTCTTTTTATGATGTAGAACTAACTCATGAAGCTGCTGTTGGAAAAATATCTCAAGAAGAAATAGAGTATCTTATGGCAAGAGGACTAAGTGAAGAGGAGGCAACTTCTCTTATTGTAAAAGGATTTCTAACTATTGAAATAAAAGGTATACCACCTGCTTTACAAGCTCAAATTGATAAAACTTTAGAACTTGCAAAATCAGGATTTTAAATATTCTAAAATGCAAATTAAACCTCATTTAAAAAATCTAATCCCCTACCCTCCTGGAAAAACTATTAATGAAATTAAAAAAGAATTAGGTATTTCAGGAAAAGTGTATAAATTAAATTCTAATGAAAACCCCTTAGGTCCTTCCCCTAAAGTAATAGAGACCCTTAAAAACTGTCTTTTAGAAGTGCATCATTATCCTGAAGCAAGTTATCAGGAATTAAAAGAATTTTTAGCAAAAAAATGGGATGTTTTACCTGAACAAATTATTTTAGGAAACGGATCAAATGAGATAATAGAGTTTCTTTTTAAAAGTATAATCAACCCTGATGATGAAATTATTATAAGTAAACCAAGTTTTTTAATGTATGAAAAATTTGCTGAGATATATGGAGCTAAAATAAAACTTATTCCCTTAACCAAAGATTTCAAACATAATTTTGCTGAAATTCTAAAAAATATTTCAGAAAGAACTAAAATTATATTTTTAGATCATCCTCATAATCCATCAGGGAGTGTTTTAAATAGAAAAGATTGGCAAGATTTCTTAAAAAATCTTCCTTCATATATTTTAACTGTAATAGATGAAGCATATGGTGAATTTATAGAAGATCCATCTATACCTTTGGGAATTGAATTTTTAAAAAATGGATATAAGGTTTTGATTTTAAGAACTTTTTCTAAAGCTTATGGTCTTGCTGGATTAAGATTAGGTTATGGAATCAGTTTTATAGAACTTTCTAAAGTGCTTGATTCAGTAAGACAACCTTTTAATATAAATCTTTTAGCTTATAAAGCAGGTTTGGCAGTTTTACAAGATAAAGAATATATTGAAAAAAGTATAAGTTTGGTAAAGGAAGGAAGAAAATATTTAACTGAAAAACTAACCAGTTTTGGATTTAAGGTTTATCCCTCTCAAGCTAATTTTATTATGGTTGATTTTGGAGAAAAAGCTGAAAAAATTTATCAAGAATTATTAAAACGAGGTATTTTAGTTCGTCCTTTAAAAGCTTATGGATTTTCTAATGCTTTAAGGATTTCTATAGGACTCCCAGAAGAAAATAAAATTTTAGTTGAAAATATAAAAAAACTGATTTAAAAAAAACTAAATGTTATTACTGAAGACTTGTCACATTTTTATTCTTATTTTTAAATTTGAAACACATAGTTTGTCAATCTATTGTTTCTTCATTCATGGTATGGTATATTGAATTGATCTTTTTAATAAATTCTTAAGGCACAAGATGAATATTTCTAATCAAATAAAAATCTATATAGAAAAAAGCTCTTGGATAAGAAGGATGTTTGAAGAAGGATTAAAGCTTAAAAAAGAATTTGGAGAAAAAAGAGTTTTTGATTTAAGTTTAGGAAATCCTGATTTGCCACCTCCTCCAGAAGTTAAAGAAACTTTAGAAAAGATTGTTAGAAATTATGATCCTACTTATCACCGGTATATGCCAAATACAGGTTTTCCATTTGTTAGAGAAATAATGGCAAAAAAGATAACGCAAGAACAGGGAATTAAGATAACTTTTAAAGAAATTATAATGACTTGTGGAGCAGCTGGAGCTTTAAATGTAATTTTTAAAACCCTTTTAAACCCTGGAGATGAAGTCCTTTTTCCCTCCCCATTTTTTGTAGAATATTTCTTTTATATTGAAAATCATCAAGGAATTCCTAAAACAATTCCTACCAAAGAAGATTTTAGCTTGGATATGAATAAAATAGAAAATGCAATTACTTCAAAGACCAAAATTTTTTTGATAAATTCTCCTAACAATCCTACAGGTCAAATATATTCAGTAGAAGAAATAAAGGAACTTTGTGATCTTCTTAAAAAAAAGAGTCAGAAATTAGGAAAGCCAATTTATCTTGTCTCTGATGAGCCTTATCGAAATCTTGTCTTTGATAATGAAAAAGTTCCTTCTATTTTTCAATTTTATAATAATAGTATTATTGCTTATAGTTTCTCAAAAGAGCTTTCTCTTGCAGGAGAGAGAATTGGATTTATAGCTGTTCATCCAGAAATTGAAAATAAAGAAATTATTTTAGAAGGTTTAGCTCTCTGTAACCGTATTCTTGGCTTTGTTAATGCTCCAGCTTTAGCTCAAAGGATTGTTGCAAATTGTGCTTTTTCTAAAGTTGAGGTTAATATTTATCAAAAAAGAAGAGATATAATTTGTAATATTTTAAAAGAAGCTGGATTATCTTTTATAAAACCTAAGGGCGGATTTTTTGTTTTTCCAAGAGTCCCAATAGAAGATATAAAATTTTGTGAGATTTTAAAAAAGGAACTTATTCTTGCAGTTCCTGGAAGAGGTTTTGGGAGTCCTAATCATATAAGACTTTCTTTTTGTGTTTCTGAAGAAACTTTAAATAATATGAGACCTAACTTCCTAAAAGCATGTGAAAAAATTCAAAAATATGTTTAATTTTCAAATTATTTATCAAAGTAAAAAAACTTTAGCTCGTATAGGAAAAATTATTACTCATAGAGGTGTTATAGAAACACCAGTTTTTATGCCTGTTGGAACTCAAGGTACAGTGAAAACCATGCCTCCTGAAGTTATTGCAAGTTTGGGTTATACTATAATTCTTTCCAATACTTACCATCTCTATTTAAGACCAGGACCAGATATAATTTATGAGCTTGGAGGACTTCATAAATTTATAAATTGGAAAAAGCTTATATTAACGGATAGTGGAGGATTCCAAGTTTATAGTCTTTCTCAATTTAGAAAAATTACAGAAGAAGGGATCCTATTCAAATCTCATATAGATGGCTCTGAACACTTTTTAACTCCTATTACAACTATGGAGATTCAAAGAAAATTGGGTTCAGATATTATGATGGTTCTTGATACTTGTATTCCTTATCCTTTATCTTATGAAGAAACTAAAATACTAACAGACCTTACTCACAAATGGGCTGTTGAATCCTTAGAATACTGGCAAAGGCATAAAAATGAAAAACAGGCAGTTTTTGGAATAATTCAAGGTGGAATGTATGAAAATTTAAGAAAATATAGTGCTAAATTTATTACTTCTTTAGAATTTGATGGATATGCAATAGGTGGGCTTTCTGTAGGAGAACCTTTGGAAATAAGAAATCAAATGATGGAAATAAGTGTGAATTATATTCCTCATAATAAACCAAGATATGTTATGGGAATTGGAACACCTTTAGATATAATAGAGGCGGTTATAAGAGGAATAGATATGTTTGATTGTGTTTTACCTACCAGAAATGCAAGAAGAGGAACTGTATTTACTTCTACTGGTCTACTTTCTATTAAAAATGCATCTTTCAAGTCTGATTCTCTACCTCTTGATCCTGAATGTGAATGTTATACCTGTAGAAACTATTCTCGTGGATATCTAAGACATCTTTTTCATGCTAAGGAACTCTTAGTCTATTATCTTTTAACTCTTCACAATTTATTTTATTATGCTAAACTAATGGAACATATTAAAATAGCTATTAAAACAGAAACTTTAGAAGAATTAAGAGGAAATTTAGCTGAATATTATTCTAAATATGTGGATAATTCCAAATAGGAGGGATTTATGGATTTATTAAAATTTTTTTTAAATTGTGCTTTTGCTATGGGACCACCTCCCCAACAGGGGCAAGGTTCTCAAGGAGGAGGATTAATAGGATTTCTTTTTACTTTACTTCCTTTAATATTGATTTTTGTTATTTTTTATCTTCTTTTAATTAGACCTCAGCAGAAAAAAATGAAAGAGCATCAAAAATTTATTTCTCAATTAAGAGTAGGACAAAAAGTTTTTACTGCAGGTGGAGTAGTTGGGAGAATTGTAAAAATTGAAGATAATATAGTCTGGTTAGAAGTTGATAAAGATATTAATATCCCTATTATAAGAGGATATATAAGTGGACCATTCACTCAATAATCAAATTTTCTTTGATCCAGTTTTGTAAAATTTTTAAAGCTCTTTCTGCTAATTTAATATATTTTATTTTTTTAGAAACCTTTTCTTTCAATGGTGGAAATAGCCCCCAATTTATATTCATAGGTTGAAAATATTTTGGGTTTGCAGTTTGAAGATAATTTATTAAGGCACCTATAGCAGTTTCCTTAGGGGGAACAATAAGAGGCTTTTCTTTTATTAATCTTTCTGCATTAAGTCCTGCAATAAGTCCTGTAGCTGTAGATTCTACATATCCTTCAACTCCTGTAATTTGTCCTGCAAGAAAAATATAAGGATTTTTTTTAAGCTGAAGTGTAGGTTTTAAAACTAAAGGAGCATTAACAAAAGTATTTCTATGAATTGAACCTAAACGCGCAAATTCAGCTTTTTCAAGTCCTGGTATCATTCTAAAGATTCTTATTTGTTCCTGATATTTAAGCTTAGTTTGAAATCCAACTATATTATAAAGAGTTTTCTCTTTATTTTCTGGACGAAGTTGAACTACAGCATAAGGTTCTTTACCTGTTTTTGGATCTATAAGCCCTGTTGGTTTCATAGGACCATAGCGTAAAGTGTCTTTGCCTCTTTCAGCCATAACTTCAATAGGTAAACACCCCTCAAAATATTTAGGATCTTCGAAAGGATGAAGAGGCACTTTTTCAGCTTTAAGCAATTCTTCTATAAATCTTTCATATTCTTCCTTTGTTAGAGGACAATTTACATAACTTCCTTCTTCTTTTCCATATCTATCTGCAATAAAAACTTTTTCCCAATCTATAGACTCAGCATATACAATTGGAGAAATAGCATCATAAAAATGTAAATAAGGAATTTCAGTTAGTTCTGCTAATGCTTTTGCTAAAATTTCTGAAGTAAGAGGTCCTGTTGCTATAATTACAATTTTATTCTTAGGAATTTCTGTAACTTCTTTTCTTATTATTTCAATTAAAGGATGATTTAAAATTCGTTCTGTAACATATTTTGCAAAACATTCTCTATCTACTACTAAAGCTTTACCTCCTTCTATTTCACAATTTATAGCAGCTTCCATTATTATAGATTTAAGAACTCTCAATTCTTCTTTCAGTAGACCAACTGCTTTATGCAGTTCTTTTGAACGAAGAGAATTTGAACACACTAATTCAGCAAGTTTATCTGTTTTATGAGCAGGTGTCATTTTTAAGGGGCGCATTTCATAAAGTGTAACTTTAACTTCTCTTTGAGCAAGTTGCCAAGAAGCTTCAGATCCGGCTAAACCGCCTCCGATTACAATAACCTCAGATTGTTTCATATTTTGAAAAAGGATTTAAAGATTAATAATCAATACCAGCAATAGGAATGTATGCTATTTTAGGAGTGATAAAAATCATAAGTTCTGTATTTGTGAGATTTTTACCTTTTCTTTTGAAAGCTTCTCCAATCCCTGGAATATTTCCTAAACCTGGAACTCTATTCAATGTTTCACTAATATCAGTAATTTTTATTCCTCCTATAACAAGGGTTTCTCCATTATCAACAAGCGCTGAGGTTTGCATACTATTAGTTACTATGGTGGGTTGTCCTGCTACAGTATGAGACCAATCTGGATAAGACCTTTCTATCATTATATCTAAAAGAATTTTTCCTTCAGGAGTTAAAGAAGGTGTAACCGAAAATTTTAATCCTGCATCTACAAATTTTACTGTTGCTTGTGTAATTTCAGCAGCATAAGTTAAATAAGGAATTCTATAACCTTGTTGAATAATAGCTGTTTCTCTATCTAAAGTTAATATTTTTGGTTTAGATAAGATTCTTCCTACTCCCTTTTCTTCAAGAGCAGAGAGTTGAAAATCTAATAAAGCAACATTTTTCCCAAAATAACCTAAAAGTACTCCTAAAGTGCTTGGATTAGCATTCTGGGTAGGAGTAGCACCTAAATCAACAATAGTAGGTGTTGGAAGTGAGATAGTTGTATTGGAAGAAATAAAACCACCTCCTGGATAGGCAAAACCAATATCTCCTGTAGTTGAAGAAGGATTAGGAGATATACCCCATATACTATGCTCAGTTGCTCTCCAAGTGGCTCCTCCCCATCTTACCCCAAGCTTATGTATATAGGTATCACTTATTTCTACAATTCTTGCCTCAATTAAAAACTGAGGTCTTGGTTTATCTATCTTTTTTATAATTCTTTCTATTTCTTCAAGCACTTTTGGTGTAGCTTTTACAATAAGTATATTTGTTAGAGGATCAAAAGTAATTTTATTAGGATCTTTTAAAATCTCAGCAAGCTTTTCTGAAATCCTCTGATTTTTCATTAAATCTATTACCTTACTTGCTCTAATATGTTTAAGTTCAAAAGTTTCAGTTATAAGCCGATTAGTCATTTCTTCAGTTTCTTGTATAGCCCTTAATATATCCCTTTGATTTTCTATTTCTCTTCTTATTCCTTCTGTGCTTTCACCAAGAGCCATCATATAATCTCTATAAAGCTCTGCTTCTTTTTTAATCTCTTCTAAAGTTCCAACTCTTATTACATTCCCTATGGTAATCTTAGCAAGACCTTTATTTGCAAGAACTACATCAAACAATAAATCCCAAGGCACTTGTTTTGCTTTTAATGTAACAAGCCCTTTTACCTGCTCACTTGCAATTACATTAACTCCACCTACTTCTGCCAAAAATCTTAATACTGCATGAATATCCGCTTCTTGAAAATCTACTGAAACAGGTGTGCCTTTATATTCCTTACGAGTTAAAGGCATTTTCATTCTATGTGTCCCTAAATAAATCTCATACTCAGGAAATTTTGTTTCCTTAAATAATGAAGATTTAATATCTACTAAAGGTCTTTTTTCTATATATTTAACTTTTTCACCTTTAATAACTACACTAACTGGTTTTTCAATTTTCCCCCAAATAAGATCTACTATCAACTTGTTTCCAAAAGGAAAGACTTGAAAATTAAACGATTTTATTAAAGTAAATTCTAAATAAAATTTTTCTTTTTCATAAGAAGCTTTTATTTCTTTAAATATCTCCTTAGGAAGATTTCTCATCCAGGTAGAACTTTTTGGAACCACATTATAAAAGGTTAGTTTTATTTTATTACCTTCTTTAGATATTTCATATTT
>QNAZ01000024.1 GCA_003641645.1 Thermodesulfobacteriota bacterium | reverse complement strand
GAAATATTGAATTTAAAAATAAGAAAAAGATTAATTATAAGAAGTGCTTCACCTAATATCCATAGAGACCAAGAAAGTTCATAAAGGTTTTTCCATTCATAAAAACACAAAAAGGCTGTTATAAAAATAAGAAAAGATATGATAAAAATATTAGCTTTTAAAAGAATTAAGATAAGAAGAGGAAAAAGGACAAGAGCTGTAATAACTCTCTTAAAATTCATAAACTCTGCCAAATCTTCTTTCTCGCTGTTGATAAGAATAGAGTGCTTTCAAATATTCTTCTTCATTAAAATCAGGCCAATAAACAGGTGTAAAATAAAATTCTGTATAAGCTAATTGGAAAAGTAAAAAATTTGAGATCCTTAATTCTCCGCTTGTTCTTATAAGAAGATCAGGATCAGGAATATCAGTAGTATATAAAAATTTTCTAAAAAGTTTTTCGTTTATTTCTTCAGGATTAATTTTACCTTCTTTTATTTTCTCTGCTAATTTTTTGATAGCTTCGATAATTTCAGCTCTTCCTCCATAGCTTAAAGCCATACATAAGACCATTTTATCATTTTTTTCTGTAGCTCTCTCAACAAAATTTAATTTTTCTTGCAAATCATCAGGAAAATCCTCTTTATTTCCTATCACTTTAAACTTGATACCATTTTTTTCCATTTCTTTAAATTCTGCATCTAAGTAAATTTTTAATAATTCAAGAAGAGCTTCAATTTCTTCTTTTGGTCGAAGCCAATTTTCTTTAGAAAAAGCAAAAAGTGTAAGATAGGGAATACCAAGCTCCCTAGTTTTATAGATAATTTTTTTTGCTACCTCTGCACCTTTTTTATGTCCATAAACTCTCGGTAAACCTTTACTTTTAGCCCATCTTCCGTTACCATCCATAATAATAGCTACATGTTGCGGAAGCTTTAAGGGATCTAAAATAATATTGGAATTATTTAAAGAAGAATCCATTTTTAAGGAGCTAAAATTTCTTTTTCTTTTTCTTTTAATGCTTCTTCAATCTTTTTTATATACTCATCGGTTAATTTTTGAACTTTCTTTTCCAATTGAATATAATCATCTTCTGAAATTTCTCCTTTTTTCTTAGCAGTTTTAAATTTATCCAAAACATCTCTTCTAATATTTCTGATAGCTATTCTTGCATCCTCTGCAAGTCTTCCAGCTACCTTTATAAGCTCCTTTCTTCTTTCTTCAGTTAAAGGTGGCATAACGAGTCTTATTGTTTTACCATCATTAGTAGGATTAATTCCAAGGTCTGATTTCTGAATAGCTTTTTCAATTTCTTTAATTAAGTTTATATCCCAAGGCTGTATAACAAGCATTTTTCCTTCTACTACATTTACAGTAGCTATCTGAGGAATAGGCATTTTAGTCCCATAACATTCCACTTTAATAGTTTCTAAAAGTGAAACCGAGGCTCTTGATGTTCTAATATGAGATAGTTCGTCCTTAAAATTTTTTAAACTTTTTTCCATTTTTCTTTTTGCCTCATCTAAAGCCCCATTCACAAATTCATCACCTCCCTTTTAAGGTTTTATTAAAGTTCCAACATTTTCTCCTAAAACTGCTTTTTTAATATTTCCATATTTTAAAATATTGAAAACTAAAATAGGCATTTTATAATCCTTTGCTAAAGAAAAGGCAGTAGTGTCCATTACTTTAAGATTTTTTTGAAGAGCCTCATCAAAAGTAAGAATATCATACTTTTTAGCTGTAGGATCTTTAATTGGATCTTTATCATAAACCCCATCTACTTTAGTAGCTTTAAATAAAATTTCTGCCTTAAGCTCTAAAGATCTTAAAACTGCTGCAGTATCAGTAGTAAAAAAAGGATTACCTGTTCCACAAGCTAAAATAAGAATTCTTCCTTTTTCTAAATGTGTAAGTGCTTTTTCTCTTACATAGCTCTCAGAAACTTTTATTACTTCTAAAGCTGACATTACTCTACAAGGTAAATTTTTTAAAAAAAGAGCATCTTGAAGAACTAAGCTATTAATTAAAGTTGCAAGCATTCCTATGTGATCTGCTCTTGCTCTATCCATTCCTTGTTTTTCCCCTGCTACCCCTCTAAAAATATTTCCTCCTCCTATCACAATTCCCACTTTTACTCCTAATTCATGTATCTCTTTTAATTCTTCGGCTATCTGTTCAATAATTTTATTATCTATTCCAAAAGATTTATCCCCTAATAAAGCTTCTCCAGAAATCTTTAAAAGAATTTTTCTATATTTAGGTTTTTCCACTTTTTATTCACCTATTTGAAACCTACAAAATCTTTTAATCACAATTTTTTCTCCAGTTTTAGTTATGATTTCATTTAAAAGATCTTGAATAGTGAGCTCAGGATTTTTTATAAATGGTTGTTCTAATAATACATTTTCTTTATAAAATTTTTCTAATTTTCCTTCAAGAATCTTAGGAATAATATTTTCTGGTTTACCAGCTTCTTTTAATTGTTCTTCATATATTTTTTTTTCTCTTTCTAATATTTCAGATGGAACTTGGTCTCTACTTATAGCAACAGGATTGGTTGCAGCAATTTGCATAGCTAAATTATGAGCAAATTCTTGAAACTCAGAAGTGCGAGCTACAAAATCTGTTTCACAATTTACCTCAACCAATACCCCTATTTTTTTATTACTATGAATATAAGCTGTTACTACTCCTTCCGAAGCTTCCTTAGCTGCCCTTTTAGCAGCAATAGCAAGTCCTTTTTTTCTAAGAATATCTATAGCTTTTTCTATATCTCCTTTTGCTTCTTCTAATGCTTTTTTACAATCCATAAAACCTGCTGCTGTTCTTTCTCTGAGTTGTTTTACTAACTCTAAACTTACTTCAGCCATTTTTGCCTCCTATAACTTTTATTCTTTTTCCACTAATCTTGCTACTTCCTCTTCAAGCTTACTTTCTTTTTCCTCCTCTACAATAATTTCTTTTATTATCTCCTCTGCCTTTTCTTCTGTTTTTAAAAGTTCTTCTTCAACAGAAACTTCTTTATCTGTTTCAGCTGCCATTTTTTCTTTATAAATTTCCAATCCTTCTAAACAGGCATCAGCAATTTTGCTGGTAATAAGTTTTATAGCTCTAATTGCATCATCATTTCCAGGAATAATATAATCTATAAGATCTGGATCACAATTAGTGTCTACAATAGCAACAATAGGAATACCTAACTTCCTTGCTTCTTTTACTGCAATATCTTCATATACAGGATCTACTATATATAAAGCCTGGGGAAGAGTTTCCATATCTTTTATTCCAGCAAGATTCTTTTCCAATTTATTTTTTAATCTTTCAAGTCTTAATCTCTCTTTTTTAACAAATCTTTCAATAGTTCCATCTTCAAACCATGATTCAATTTTCTTAAGTTTTTCTACACTTTGTCTTATAGTTTTAAAATTAGTAAGTGTTCCTCCAAGCCATCTATTATTTACATAATACATTCCACATCTTTCAGCTTCTTCTTTAATAGTTTCCTGAGCTTGTTTCTTAGTTCCTACAAATAAAATTTTTCCTCCTTCAGCAACTAAATTTACTACAAATTCATAAGCAATTTCAAAATACTTTAAGGTTTGTTGTAAATCAATAATGTGAATCCCATTTCTTTCACCAAAAATAAAAGGTTTCATTTTAGGATTCCATCTGCGGGTTTGATGACCAAAATGAACACCAGCTTCAAGAAGCTGTTTCATAGTAATATGTGACATTTTCTTACCTCCTTTGGGGTTCTTCTTCCGCCTAAGGTGGAGTCAAACCAGCATCCCTTTATAAAAGGGACACCCCAAACCTTAGACGTGCTTTTTTAGTCTCATAATTAAATCACTTTTTACTTAAATTTCAAGCTTATTAAGGTCTTCCATAAAGTTTCAATAATATTAATCTCTTGAAAAAAATCTATTTAGGTGTTTAATTTTTAAAAATTTATAACTTTTAAAAAGGTGTTTTTATGTATAAAAAGTTAATATTTTTAAAAATTTATCTTTTTTTAAATTTTGTGCTTATTTTTTTCTTAGTTTTCAATTATGGTTTTTCCAAAGAAAAGAACGAAGAAATTTATAAATATCTTAAACTTTTTTCTCAAGTTTTAAGACTAATAGAAGAAAACTATGTAACTGAAGTAAATCCTAAAGATTTAATTTATGGTGCTATAAATGGTATGCTTAGTTCTTTAGACCCTTATTCCTCTTTAATGAAACCTGATGAATATAAAGAACTGGAAATAGAAACAAAGGGAAGTTTTACAGGAATTGGAATAGAAATTACTATAAAGGATGAAATTTTAACTGTTGTAGCTCCTATAGAAGATACTCCTGCTTGGAAAGCAGGTATTAAACCAGGAGATAAAATTTTAAAAATTGATGGTAAATCTACCAAAGGGATGAGCTTATTAGAAGCAGTAAAACTTTTAAGAGGTCCTAAGGGCACTAAGGTTACTATTACTATTCTTAGAAATGAAAAAGATATTAAAGAAATTACTTTAATAAGGGATGTAATACCTATAAAAAGTGTTAAAACAAAAGTATTAGAACCAGGTTATGTTTATGTTAGAATTACAAATTTTCAAGAAAAAACAGCTAAGGAGTTGAAAGAAGCTCTTGAAAAATTGGAAAATAATCAACAAATAAAGGGAATTATTTTAGACTTAAGATATAATCCAGGAGGTCTTCTTTCCTCAGCAATTGAAGTATCTGACGAATTTTTAGATAATGGAATTATTGTTTCTGTAAAAGGAAAAAATAAAGATGCCAAAATGGAATTTAAAGCTAAACCCAATCCACCTCAAAGAAAACACCCTTATCCTATTGTTATCTTAATTAATCATGGAACTGCTTCTGCTGCTGAAATTGTTACTGGGGCTTTAAAAGATAATAAAAGAGCTCTTGTTTTAGGACAAAAAAGTTTTGGAAAAGGATGTGTGCAAACTGTAATTCCTTTAGAAGATGACTATGCAGTAAAATTAACCACTGCTTATTATTATACACCAAATGGAGTCTGTATAGACAAAATTGGAATTGTCCCTGATATAGAAATACCAGAAATAAAAATTTCGAAAGCTGAAAATTTTAAAAAGAAAGAGAAAATTTTTAGACATTTTCCAAGCCCTGAAGAAGATTTTCAAGTAAAAATGGCTCTTTCTATACTTAAAAATGTAAAAGAAATTTCTAATTTGAGATTTTAATGTTTGATCTAAAAATATTTCTTTTTCTAACACCACCATTATTATTAGCTTTAACAGTTCATGAATTTTCTCATGGTTTTGTTGCGTATGTATTAGGAGATCCTACTCCTAAATTAGCTGATAGACTAACTCTAAATCCTATTAAACATTTAGATTTTTTTGGAACCATTACTTTATTTATTACCCAAGCTATAGGATGGGCAAAACCTGTGCCTATTAATCCTAATTATTTTAAAAATCCTTGGAGAGATATGGCTTTAGTTTCAGTTGCAGGACCTTTTTCTAACATTATTTTAGCTTTTTTATTTGGCTTAGCTTTCAATTTATTTAATAATTTAAATTTAAACTTCCAAAATTTTGCTATTTCTGAGCCCTTGGCTTTGATGTGTTATCTTGGAGTAAAAATAAACATAGGTCTTGGGATTTTTAACCTTCTTCCTATCCCTCCTTTAGATGGAAGTAAAATAATAGTAAAATTCTTGCCACTTTCTTTAAGAGTAAGCTATTTGAAATCAGAAATTTTTGGCTTTTTAATTATTATTTTTTTAGCTATGACCGGAATTCTTTCTAAAATTATTTATCCTGTTATAACCTTTTTGTCTGATTTTATTTTTTTTCTTACCAATATTTTTTAATTTTGATTTATAATGAAAATTGAAATTCCAGGAAAAGGAAAAATTAATTTTAAATATTTAGTTTCAGATTTTACAGGGACTCTCTCTATTGATGGAAATTTAGTTCCAGGGGTAAAAGAAAAATTAAATCAGATTGCTCAATTTTTAGAAATTTATATTCTTACTGCGGATACTTTTGGAAAGGCTAAAGAAGCTTTAAAAGAGACTAAAGTAAAAACATATATTTTGGAACCAGAAAATGAAGATTTACAAAAAGAAAATTTTATAAAAAAATTAGGAAGTGAATATGTAATTGCTTTAGGAAATGGAAAAAATGATAGAAAAATGGTTAAACAAGCTAAAATAGGAATTGCAGTTATGCTTGAAGAAGGATGTGCAGTAGAAACTCTTATAAATGCTGATATTGTAGTAAAATCTCCTATAGATGCTTTAAATTTAATTTTAAATCCTAAAAGATTAATAGCTGTTTTAAGAACCTAAAAAAATGGATAAAAATGTTTTTATATTATGGTTTTTAACTATTCTTTTCTGGGGTATAACTCCTATTATAGAAAAAATAGGACTTAAAAGTGTTGAGCCTTTACTTGCTTTATTTATTAGAACTTTTTCTGCTTTAATTGGTATTTTTTTAATTCTTCTTTTAAGTTCATCTTTTAATACTTCCTCTTTAACTTTTAAAAATGTGTGAATACTCTCTATAAGTGGTATTTTAGGTGGATTCTTAGGAATGTTTACTTATTTCTCACTTCTTAAAGCTAAAAATGCTTCCCAAATTGTCCCTTTAACATCTACATATCCTTTAGTTGCAACATTTTTAGCTATAATATTTTTAAAGGAAGAATTAACTCTTTTTAAAATTTTAGGAACTATCTTTATAGTAGTAGGAATATATCTATTGTTTAAAAGTTAATTTATAGATTATTGAAAATTTTTTTAGGAGGTGTTTTTTATGGAAAGAACCTTAGTTATGATTAAACCTGATGGAATTGAAAGAAATCTTATTGGTAAGGTAATTAGTATTTTTGAAGAAAAGGGATTAAAAGTAATAGCTCTTAAAAAAGTAAAGCTTTCTAAAGAGCAAGCAAAAGCATTTTATATTGTTCATAAAGATCGCCCTTTTTATGAAAGTCTTACAGATTATATGAGTTCTGGACCAGTAGTTGCTATGGTTCTTGAAGGAGAAAATGCTATAAAGAGGGTGCGTGAAATTATGGGAGCAACAGATCCTAAAGAAGCTGAGGAAGGAACTATCAGAAAACTTTTTGGTCTAAATAAAGAAAAAAACACTGTTCATGGTTCAGATAGTCCTGAGTCAGCTTACAAAGAAATTAATTTTTTCTTCAGTGAATTTGAATTAATCTCGGCAGAATAATGACAGAAAAAGAATGGATAAGTTATTTAAAGAAATATCTTTTAGAAAATTCATTAGTAATAAAATCTAAAAATGAAGATTGTGCAGTTATAAAACTTAACAAAAATAAATATCTTCTTTTTACAACAGATGCTTTAATAGAGGAAATCCATTTTCGTCTTTCTTATACCTCTTTTTTTGATTTGGGAGTAAAATTAGCAGTTTCAAATCTTAGTGATATAGCTGCTATGGGAGGAGAACCTAAGTGGGCTCTTTTAACACTTGGTTCCCCTCATTCTATAGAATCTTCATGGATTGAACCATTTATGGAAGGACTTACCATTACTTTAAAAAAATTTGGAGCTTTTTTAGTAGGTGGAGATACAGTAAAGAGTCCCTCCTTTTTCATAAATTTAGCTCTTATAGGAGAAACTAAAAATCCAATTTTAAGAAAAGGAGCAAAATCAGGAGAATTTATTTTTGTTTCTAAACCTCTTGGAGAAAGTTCAGCTTTTTTAAGATTTATTAAAAAAATAAATTCAAAAGATATCCCTGAGTCTGTAAAATTAGCTCATCTGAGACCTGAGCCAGAAATAATTTTAGGAAAAGAATTAGCTAAACAGAAATTAGCTACCTCTATGATAGATATTTCTGATGGACTTCTTCTTGATTTATGGAGAATTTGCGAAGAAAGTGAAGTAGGAGCTGAAATTTGGGAAGAAAGGATTCCTGTAGGTAAATTTGCTATTTTAGAAGATGCCTTGTCAGGTGGGGAGGATTATGCACTTTTATTTACTGTAAAAGAAGAAAATCTTAAAAAAGTAGAAAAACTGAGCAAAAAACTTAATCGATCTCTTTTTAAAATAGGAAAAATTATTGAAGAAAAAAAACTATATTTAATAAAGGACTCAAAAAAATTAGAAATTCAATCAAGAGGTTTTAATCATTTTGCCAAAAATTAGCAATTATTCCTTATAAGATAGCAAATTTTTAGTTTTTAAAAGATAAAATACATCTTCCTTATTACCTTTAAAAGGACCAAAAGATTCTATTTTCAATGAGGCTGTAGCTGCTGCAAAATTTCCTGCATTTTCAATATTACAAGATTTTAGCCTTTTATATATATATGCAGCTATATAAGTATCTCCACATCCTGTAACATCTACTGTTTTTTTAGGAGGAAAAGCAGGAAAAGAAAAAAATTTACCATTTGAAAAAACCAAAGATCCTTTTCTTCCAAGTGTTATAACCACTTCTTTAATCCCATATTCAGCTAATTTTATTGCTGCTTTTTTTATATCATTTATACCAGTTAATATTTTTGCTTCTTCTTCATTTGCTTTTAATATTTCTATACAAGGAAGTCCTTCTTCTTTATCTTTCCAATTGATTTTTTTTATTTCACCTTGTTCTACATTTCTTACAAATCCTTGTATATCTAAGGATATTTTAGACTTTTTTGAAAGATATTTTATAACCTCTACGGGTATATCTTCATTTGTTAATGGTCCTAAATGAAAAATTTTTGCAGATTTATTTGATACATCTTCAATAGTAAAAGGTTGAGCTATAGCTCTTACTTTTTGTATTCTAAAATTTAGGGTATCAGTATAAATATTTTCAAAAATTGTTGTCTCTTTACTATTTGTATAAAAAACTTGAATGTTATTTTTGAACAATTCATCTAATAAAATTCTATCTTCATTTTTAAGTTTTGTAATTAAGCATATATTCAAATATGGATCTAAATTTCTTAATGCTAAAGTAAAATAATAAGCTACACCACCTGGTAGTTCTTTTTTATTTTTTTCTATTCTTATTATATCCTTTGTTATATGTCCAATAACACAAATATCAAACATTATATAAAATAATAGGGGGG
>QNAZ01000023.1 GCA_003641645.1 Thermodesulfobacteriota bacterium | reverse complement strand
TTTTTGCTTTTTTATATAAAGATAGTTTCTCAATTTGTTTACATATTTGGAAACTTAAATCTTTTAAAACTTCACAAGAATAATTTTTTTTAATTTGAAAAATAAAATTTCTTACATGAGACTTAGAGAAAATTTCCATAAATATAGCCCCCACAGAGGGGGGCTGTTTAGTTTATCTGGAAACTCCTCTTT
This sequence comes from Thermodesulfobacteriota bacterium, assembly GCA_003641645.1. Lineage (GTDB taxonomy): Bacteria > Desulfobacterota > Thermodesulfobacteria > Thermodesulfobacteriales > Thermodesulfobacteriaceae > Thermodesulfobacterium. The sequence continues at coordinate 8,872 of QNAZ01000023.1, read as the reverse complement.
TACCTTTTTCTGCTACTAATAATCTTGTTAAAGCTCTTTGAAGAGCAGCTCTTGCTCTTGTATAATCTATTTTTTCAGCCCGAGCTAAATATGCTTGAATTCTTTTCTCAGCTCTTTCTTTTGCTTTTAATGCACGTTCTACATCTATTTCATGAGACTTTTCTGCTGTTTCTACCAAAAATGTAATCTTATTTTTTGAGACTTCACAAAATCCACCACTTATAGCTACCCATTCTTCCTTATCACCTACTCTATAGTGTAAAGGTCCTATTTTTAAAGCAGATATCATAGGAGCATGATTTGCAAGAACTCCAAACTCACCTTCAACTCCAGGTGCTGTTACTATATCTACTTCTTCACTCACTACAACTCTATCTGGTGTTACTATCTCTAAAAGAATCTTAGCCATTTAACCCTCCATTATCTTCTTAGCCTTTTCCACAGCCTCTTCTATAGTTCCAACCATATAAAATGCAGGTTCAGGTAATTCATCATGTTTTCCTTCCAAAATTTCTTTAAATCCTCTAATTGTATCTTCAAGTTTCACATATCTACCAGGAGTTCCAGTAAACTGTTCAGCAACGTGGAAAGGTTGAGAGAGAAATCTTTGAATTTTTCTTGCACGTGCAACAATAATTTTATCTTCTTCAGAAAGTTCTTCTACTCCAAGAATAGCAATAATATCTTGAAGGTCTTTATATCTTTGAAGAACTTGCTGAACTTGACGAGCTACAGTATAATGCTCCCATCCAATTACATTAGGATCTAAAATACGAGACTGAGAATCTAAAGGATCCACAGCTGGATAAATTCCTAACTCTGCAATTTGTCTTGATAAAACTACTGTTCCATCCAGATGAGCAAAAGTAGTTGCAGGTGCAGGATCTGTTAAGTCATCTGCAGGAACATAAACACACTGAACTGAAGTAATAGAACCTTTAGTAGTAGAACAAATTCTCTCTTGCAAAGCTCCAATATCTGTAGCAAGAGTAGGTTGGTATCCAACTGCAGATGGCATTCTTCCTAAAAGAGCAGAAACCTCCTGATTTGCCTGGGTAAAACGATAAATATTATCTATAAAGAAAAGAACATCCTGCCCTTCTTCATCTCTAAAATACTCAGCTACTGTAACACCTGTGTGAGCAACTCTTGCACGATGCCCAGGAGTTTCATTCATCTGTCCATAAACAAGAGCTGCTTTATCAAGAACTCCAGATTTTTTCATTTCTAAATATAATTCATTTCCTTCACGGGTTCTTTCTCCAGCTCCACAGAAGACTGAAATTCCACCATGTTCCATAGCAATATTATGAATCATTTCCATCATAACTACTGTTTTCCCAACTCCTGCTCCACCAAAAGTTCCCATTTTACCACCACGAGGAAATGGAATAAGAAGATCAAATACTTTGATTCCTGTTTCCAAAACTCTAATAGTAACATCTAAATCAGTTATAGTAGGTGCTGGTCTGAAAATAGGATAATATTTATCAGAAGTAATAGGACCCGCCTCATCAACAGGATCTCCTGTTGCATTCATAATTCGCCCAAGAGTAGCTTTACCAACAGGAACTACTATAGGTGCGCCTGTAGCTAATACAGGATCACCTCTTTTTAATCCATCAGTATACTCCATAGCAACACAACGAACTACATTATCTCCTAATTGTTGAGCTACTTCTAACACTAAATTCCACTCTCTATCATCTATCATGGGATTGGTAGCTCTAAGACATTCTAAAAGCTTAGGAACTTTACCAGGAGGAAACTCCACATCAACCACACATCCCATAATTTGAACTATCTTACCCATTACTTTCTCTTCAGCCATATTTTAACACCTCCTTTACTTTATTTTCTTTTTATTTTTATCCTTTAAGAGCTTCTGCTCCACCTACAATATCCATTAATTCTTTAGTAATACTTGCCTGTCTAACTTTATTATAAAATAAAGTTAATTGTTTTACCATATCTCCACAAGCTTTAGTAGCGTTATCCATAGCAGTCATACGAGCTGCCTGCTCACTAACTGCTGTCTCAAGCATAGCTGAAAATACAAGTGTATTTATATAAAGAGGTAAAATTTCAGATAAAAGCCTTTCTTCCTCAGGTTCATAAATATAAACAGAAGAAACTATCTTTTCTTCTGTTTCTGCAGATTCTTCAAAACTTAAAGGTAAAACTTTTTCCATCTTAGGAATCTGCCTTACTACATTTATAAAATATCCATAAATAACATAAACTTCATCCCATTCACCTTCAAGATATGCCATCATAGCAGAACGAGCAATTTTACGAGCATCTTGCATTAAAATTTTACCCATTATATCAGGATAGCCTTCTCTAACTGTAATCCTTTTTTTAAAATAAGTTAATCCCTTTTTACCTACACAAATTAATTCAACTTCTTTTCCTTCTTTTTTAAATCTATTTATAGCTTTTTCTGTTTCTCTTATTAAATTTGAATTAAAAGCTCCACATAAACCCTTATCTGCAGTTATTAAAATTATTCCTATTTTCTTAACCTCCCTTTTTTGTAAAAAAGGAATTCTTTGAATATTTATACTTCCACCACCAAAAATATTATTTATTACTTCTTCAAACTTTCTTCTATAAGGACGAAAACCCTCTAATCTTTGTTGAAGAGTGCGCAACTTAGCTGAAGCAACCATATTCATTGCTTTAGTAATTTGTCCAATTCTTTTTACTGCCTCTATTTTTCTCCTGATGTCTCGTAAAGCTGGCATCTTTATCCTCCTTTAAGTATAAAAACAACCTCTTTTATTTCATTTATGGTACAGGAACAGGTTCTATATTATTATTTTTCTTAAATTGTTCATTAAATTCTTTAAAAGCCTGATTCATTTTCTCTTCTAATTCTGGACTAATTTCTTTCTTTTCTCTTATTTCTTTATAAATTTCAGGATATTTACTTTCAATAAATTCATAAAGTTCTTTTTCATATTGACCTAATACTTCTAAAGGCATCTCATCTAAAAATCCTCTTGTTCCTGCAAAAAGTATACAAATCTGTTTTTCAACAGGAAGTGGTTGATATTGAGGTTGTTTTAAAATTTCAACAAGTCTTGCTCCTCTATGTAAAACTCTTTGAGTAGCTCTATCAAGCTCAGAACCAAACTGAGCAAAAGCTGCTAATTCTCTATATTGAGCCATTTCAAGTCTTAGTCTACCAGCAACCTGTTTCATAGCTTTAATTTGAGCTGCTCCTCCAACTCGAGAAACAGAAAGTCCTACATTAATAGCAGGACGAATCCCGGCAAAAAATAGACCAGGCTCTAAATAAATCTGTCCATCAGTAATAGAAATAACATTAGTAGGAATATAAGCAGAAACATCTCCCTGTAAAGTTTCAACAATAGGTAAAGCAGTTAAAGAACCCCCACCATATTGATCATCTAATTTAGCTGCTCTTTCTAAAAGTCTTGAGTGATTATAAAAAATATCTCCAGGGAAAGCCTCTCTTCCAGGAGGTCTTCTTAATAAAAGTGAAATTTCACGATATTCTGCTGCCTGTTTTGAAAGATCGTCATAAATAACTAAAGCATGTCTTCCTGTATCCCTAAAATATTCACCTATAGCACAAGCTGAATAAGGTGCAATCCATTGCAAAGCAGCAGAGTCAGAAGCACAAGCTGCTACTACTGTAGTATATTCCATAGCTCCGTATCTACGTAAAGTCTCTATAATTTGAGCAACAGTAGATTTTTTCTGACCTATAGCACAATAGATACAATAAATATCTGTATCTTTTTGAGCTAAAATAGCATCTATTACAATAGCAGTTTTCCCAGTTTGTCTATCTCCAAGAATTAATTCTCTTTGACCTCTTCCAATAGGAGTCATAGCATCTATAGCTTTAATTCCTGTATACATAGGTTCATGAACAGGTTTTCTTCTAATTATTCCAGGAGCTTTTAATTCAATTCTTCTAAATTCTTTTGCCTCAATAGGACCCTTACCATCTAAGGGTCTACCAACAGGATCAATAACTCTTCCAATAACTGCTTCTCCTACAGGAATAGAAGCAACTTTTCCTGTTCTCTTGGCAATGTGTCCTTCTAAAATTTTAGAATAATCTCCCATTACTGGAACACCAACATTGTCAAATTCTAAATTTAAAGCAATTCCTACTTCCCCACTTTCTGGAAATTCAATAAGTTCCATATACTCACAATTTCTCAAACCGAATACACGAGCAATACCATCTGCAACTGAAATAACAACTCCCATCTCATCAAGATCTATTTTCTTCTCAAACTCCTCAATTCTTTTTTTAATCAAATCACTAAGTTCTTGAGCTTTTATAGCTTCCATTTTTATAACACCTCCCCTTTTATTATTTCTTTCATTTTATTTAATTGGGTTTTTAAGGTTCCATCAAATATTAAATCTCCTATTCTTATTTTAATTCCTCCTATAATCCCTTCATCCACTTTAGACTCTAATATAACTTCTTTCTTCAAATAATTCTTTAAAGCTTCCTCTAATTCTTTTTTCTCTTCTTCACTAAGTGGATAAGCAGTAATAATTTCACCTCGCGCAATATTTAACTCCTCATCTAATAATTCTTGATACATAGTAACTATCTCTCTAATATATTGAATTCTTCTTCTTTCTACTAAAAGTTTAAGAAATCTCTGTATTTCAGGATCTATTTTTACTACTTTCAAAATCTCTTCTATGATTTCCATTTTAATATCAGGCGGATAAATAGGATTTTGTAAAGCTGACAAAACTTCTGGCATAGAAATAAGAAGATCTTTTATCTGATTTAACTCCTCACCAAATTCTTTTGTCTTATTCAATTCCTTTGCTGCAGTAAAGAGTCCTTTAGCATATTTTAATGCTATTGCCATTGCACTCAATGTAATACCCTCCCTTTAATTTCATTTATAAATTCTTTATAAATTCTTTTCTGATCTTCTTCAGTAATACTTTTCTTTAAAAGTTCTTCAGCTAATTTTGCAGAAGCCTCGGCTATCTCTTCTCTTAATAAAGCTTTAGCTTTCTCCATTTCATGTTGAATATAAAGTTCTGCCTGCTGTTTGATTCTTTCAGCTTGAGCATGAGCTTCAGCAATAATCCTCTCCTTCTCTTTCATACCTTGTTCTACATAATTTTGATAAACATCTTGTGCTTCTTTTTCTAAGTTTTTAATTTTTTCCTGAAGTTCTATATATTTTGCTTCTGCTTCTTTCTTTTTTTCTAAAAGCTCATTATATTGCTTAAGTATACTTTCCTGACGAGATTTAAACATATTCACTACAGGTTTTTTAAGAAATTTATATAAAATTAATACTAAAGCTATAAAATTAAGAGTAAACCATAGTAAATTTTTTAATTGAGTATGAGTAACTCCATGATGTTCTTCCCCTGGTTCTGCACCAAAAACTATCGAAACACCTATTATAACTAAAATTAAAATTAAAAAACTTATATTTTTCCATTTATTCATGCTTTCCTCCCTAATAATCTTTCAATCATAAGAGATGCAAAATATTCTACCTTACTCATTAACTCTTTCCTTACATCTTCTAAATGTTTGGAAAATTGCTCAGCCCATTTAGTTTTATATTCTTCTGCTTCTTTCATCACCTTAGATAAAAGTTCCTTTTCTATTTTACGAGCTTCTTCTTTTAAAAGCTCTCGTTTTTGAATTCCTTCAGACCTTGCTTTATTTAATTCATTTTGATATTTTTTAATAGCCTCTTCAGCTGAAGCAATTAAATCTTGAGTTTCTTTTTCTAAAGTTTGAAAATGAGATTCTCTTTCTTTCATATAAGACATAACAGGTTTAATAAGAATGTAATAAAGAATAAAAGTCATAATTAAAGCTTCAACTATTTGTATACTTAAAGTAATATCAAACTTAAGCATAATTCAACCTCATTTTAAATTTTTATTTTACACTTTTAAAGCTACATTTGTATTATAAATTTTAAAAAAGTCAAGTTATAAAAAGTTGTAAAAAATAAAATTATTTAAAGAAATGTCTCTTTAAAGCAACGTTAAAAACCAAAGAAAGTAAAAAATAGACAGAAATCGTTATAGATCCTCCGTAACTTAAAAAAGGGAGAGGTATGCTTGTTATAGGAAGTATACCTGAACAACCACCTATATTAAAAAAAGCTTGCCATAACAAAACCAATGTTACCCCTAAGCCAAGATATTTACCTAACCAATCTTTTGCTGTATGAGAAACTTTAATACTAAAATAAAGTAAATAACCATATAAAAACAAAACTAAGGTCACTCCTATAAATCCCCATGTTTCTGCCCATACTACAAAAGCAAGATCTGTATGTTTAGCTGGAAGATAATGAAGTCTTGTTGACCAACCTTTTTTAAATCCATATCCCCAAAGTCCTCCTGAACCTATGGCAATAAGAGCCTGATTTAAATGATATCCCCAAGTTTTAGCATATTTTTCTGGATGTAAATAGCCATAAATACGTCCCTTTTGATAAGGTTTTAGTTTTTTCCAAGTTAAGGGAGCAAATATTAACCCAAATATTAATCCTATAATACTTAAAGAAAGAAAAATTCTTTTAGGTATACCTATAAATATAAGAAAACTTATAAACATAACTAACATAATAAGAGCGTAATCTAAATCAGTAGGAAGAATAAGTATTAAAGGAAGAACTATTAAGATAAAAAGTTTTATTAAAGTTTTAAAATTTATATAAGGTGTAGGTTCTCTTGAAGCTATTAAACTTATTAATAATACTAATATAGGTTTTATAAACTCTGCAGGTTGAAGAGTAAATGATCCAAAATAAAGCCATCTCCTTTTAAAAATCATTAAAATAAATAAAATAATAATTAAAAATATATAAAGAGACCAAACTATCTGAAAAGGAATTTTTCTATAATCTATAAATACAGCCAAAAAAATTAAAAGAATAAATCCTGTTATATGCCAAAATAAATTTTTCCAAAATATTGAGGAAGTCCCACTTATTATCCATTGATTTAAAATTCCTAAAATTGCTAAAATTAAAACTACTAAAAAACCACAAAAATTTTCTTCAAAAATTCCTTTTATATTGGTAATTCTCATCTATTGAAGTTCTTTTATACCAAAATATGCTTCATATAACTTTCGAGCAAGAGGTGCTGCTACAGAGCCTCCATGTCCTCCATGTTCTATTAATATAGCTGAAACTATCTCTGGTTGAGAATAACCAGCATAACTTACAAACCAAGCATGAGGTTCTAAAAATTTATCTTTTTTAGCAGATAGGCTTATTACTTGAGCAGTGCCGGTTTTACCTGCTACAATAAGTCCTGGAATAAAAGCTAATTTGCCTGTTCCAATTCTCACAGCCTCTAAAAGCCCTTCTTTTATCCATTTTAAAAAACGAGGATCTAAAACTAAATGCCTTTCTATTTGAGGATTAATAGTTATAATGTTTTTATTTAATTTCATTTCCTTTACTACATAAGGTTTATAAAGATATCCTCCATTTGCTATTGCCATATAAACCCTCGCCATTTGTAAAGGGGTAGTAAGTAAGTAGCCTTGCCCTATTCCCATTATTATTGTTTCTCCTGGATACCAAGGTTCTTTAAATTTCTTTTTTTTCCATGCTCTATTTGGAACAAAACCTGCCTTTTCTTCACTCCATCCTAAACCTGTTAATTTACCAAGTCCCCATTTTCTTGATATCTTCGCTAAATAATCTACATCAAGCTTAGAAGCAACAGTATAAAAATAAACATCACAAGAATAAGCAATAGCTTTAATAAGATTTACATTTTTATGTCCTATAGCTTTCCAACATCTAAAAATACGGGATTTAAATTTAAAATAACCTGGACAAAAGATGGTTTCATTAACATCTTTAATAACATTTGCTTCAAGACCAGCAATAGCTGTAATAATTTTATAAGTAGACCCAGGAGGATAGGGTTGTAAAACACGATTTAAAAATGGTTTATCTGGATTTAAACTAATTTTTTTCCATTCCTCCTCTGTAAAACCATCAATAAATTTCTGAGGATTTATAGAAGGCGAACTAACCATAGCTAAAATTGCCCCATCCTTAGGTGAAAGAGCAACTATTGCTCCTTTTTTATTTTTCAAAAGTTCATAAGCTTTCATTTGTAAATTGTGATTTACTGTTAAAACTAAATTTTTACCTGGAATAGGCTTTATTCGATTAATTATTTTGCCTAAGCGTCCATAAGCATCTCTTTCAATTTCTATAGCTCCGTTTTTCCCTTTTAATTCTCTTTCGAACATTTTCTCTATCCCAGCTCTTCCAATATAATCCTCTATAGAATAACCCTTATTTTTTAATTTATTGTATTCTTTAAGTGTAATTCTTGAAATATATCCTATAAGATGAAAATAAGCTTCTCCATAGGGATAATATCTCTCTGCTTCTACTTCTACCTTTACTCCAGGAAGATAATATCGTCTTACCATTATTTTAGCTACTTCATCCCAGTTTAAATTTCTTTTTATTAAAACTCTTCCTAAAAAAGTTTTTTTTGCTAAATAATATTTTTCTTTTAGGCTTCCAAAATCTTCTTTCAAAATTTTACTTAATCTATATAAAACCTCATCTTCTTTATCTTTTATTAATTCAGGATCTAAATAAAGCTGAAATACTGCTCTATTAGTTGCCACTACTATCCCATCTGAAGTCACAATCTCTCCTCTTGGAGCTCTAATTACATAGCTTATAATTGATCTTTCTTTAGCTTTTCTATAGTAATAAGAGTGCTTAATAATTTGAAGATAAAAAAATCTACTCCATAAAATAATAAATAAAAAAATAAATAAAAACTTAGCCCGGGATAATCTTTTTTCCCAAAAAATACCTTTTAAAATCTTTTGTTT
>QNAZ01000022.1 GCA_003641645.1 Thermodesulfobacteriota bacterium | reverse complement strand
TTATAGTCCAAAATACTTATTATTTTTATCCTGTCTATAAGAAAATTTTAGATAATTTTATAGGTTATATAGCTTTAAAAGACCTTGCAAAGGGATTTGATGGAGATATTTTTATCTGGTCTGATTTTATAAAACCTCCTTTAGTTATTCCAGAAAATATATCATTAATTTCTGCTTTGGAAAAGTTAATAGAAAAAAAAGTAGAGATTGCTTTTGTAGTAGATGAACTTTCTGAATTAACAGGAATACTCAGATTAAAAGATATATTTAAAGAATTATTAAAAATTGAACTTAAATGTCCTGCCCCTGATCATGAAGGATGGATAATGCTCCCAGGAACTTTTAGAATTAGAGAATTGGAAAAATGCTTAAAAATTGAATTACCTAAGGGGGAATTTGAAACGATTTCTGGATTAATTATAAATCAATTAAAAAGGATTCCCAAAAAAGGAGAAAAAATTAAATTTCCTTTTTTAGAAGTAGAAATTCTCAAGGCTGATGAAAGAAAAATAGAAATTGTTAAGGTAAGACCAATACATTCTTCAAAAAGTGAGAAATCCTATTAATTGGATAGGAGCACTCTTTTCAGCTTTACTTTTAACACTTTCTTTTCCTAAATGGAATTTATGGATTTTAGGATTTTTTGCTTTAGTTCCTACATTTTTCAGCTTAATTTCAATAAAAGATATCAAAAATGTAATAGCTTTTTCTTTTATCTTTGGAGTTTTCCATTTTTCAACTTTACTTTATTGGTTAGTATATACTCTTACTAAATATGGACATCTTCCTCTAATAGTTTCATTTTTTCTTTTACTTCTTTTATCTTCCTATTTAGCTTTATATTATGTTATTCTTTTTTATACCAATTTTAAACTTAAAATTTTTGAATATCCCAATTTTTTAAAAGCACTTTTTTGGGGATTAAGCTTTACAGGAACAGAATACCTGAGAGGGAAATTATTAACAGGTTTTACTTGGGGACAATTAGGTTATCTTCTAAGCAATTTCTCTCCGCTTTTACAGTCTGCTGATTTATGGGGGATATGGGGATTATCTTTTATTGTAGCTTTAATAAATTACTATATATTTTTTTTATTATATTTCTTTTTCATTTCTCCAAAACCTTTAAAAAATCATAAATTTTTAATTACTAATCTTTCTTTTTTATTCTTCTTTGGAGCACTTTTTTGTTATGGAATATATAAGAAAAATTTATGGAAAAACCTTTTATCTGAAAAAAAGGAGATTATAAAAGTTTCTCTTTTACAAGGAAATATTCCTCAAGAAATGAAAGAAGTTAGTGAAATTGACTATTCTTTTAAAATATACAGTAAAATGAGTTTTTTAGCTTTGAAAGAAAGACCAGATATTATCTTTTTGCCAGAAACTTCTTTTCCATTCTTTTTTCCTTATGAAAAAGAACCTACTTTAAAGCTTTTAGCTTTTTTGGATAAATTTGAAGAATTATCCAAAAATTTTAACCATTTACCTATTTTAGTTTTTGGCACATTTAGGCTTAAATATAAAGACGAAAAACCCATGGTTTATAATAGTTTGATTGTTTGGGATGGGAAAGACTTTGTAGATCTTTATGATAAAGAAAAGCTTGTTCCTTTTGGGGAATATATTCCTTTAGAAAAATATCTTTACTTTTTGAAAAGAATCACTGTTGGACTTGGAATTATAAAACCTGGAATCTCAAAAAATCTTGTTATTCCTTTAAAAGATAAAATTATTAAAATTACTCCTCTTATTTGTTTTGAAAGTGCCTTTTCTGAAATATTGAGAAAAAGATTAAAAGAAAATCCACAATTAATTTTTATTGCTACTAATGATGCTTGGTTTGATAGAACCTCAGCTCCTTATCAGCATTTTCAGATGGCAATAGTAAGGGCAGTAGAAGCAAGAAAATATACTATTCAGGTTGCTAATACTGGAATAACAGGAATAATTGACCCTATGGGAGAAATTGTAAAACAATCTCATCTTGAAAAAGAAGAAATTGTTTATGGAGAAATAAAACCTTTTTATGAAAAAACATTTTTTGTAAAATATGGAAATGTTTTAGGAATTTTGGGTTCTATGATTTTAATTTTTTCTCTTATTCTGAATTTAGTTTTTGCCAGGTTTTTAAATTTTTAGGATTAAATCCTAAAAATTGAAGAATTCTCTTTACAAATTGACTGATAAGTTCTTCTAAATTTTTTGGCTTATGATAAAAACCTGGCATAGCTGGAAATATCACAGCTCCTGCCTGAGTGCAAAGCTCCATATTTTTAATATGAATAAGATTAAGTGGAGTTTCTCTTATAACTAAAATTAAAGGTTTTCTCTCTTTTAATATCACATCTGCAGATCTTTGCAAAAGATTTCTTGCACTACCACAAGCAATAGCAGATAAGGTTCCCATAGTGCAAGGAATAATTACCATTCCAGAATATTCATTTGAACCACTTGCAGGAGGAGCTGAAACCTCATCTTCTTTGTAAAGTTTCTCGGTAAAATTTAAAATTTCGTCAATCGGTTTTTCTAATTCATAATTCCAAACCAATTCTCCTGCTTTAGTAATAATCACTTCTGTAGATATTTTTAATATTTTCAATTCTTTTAAAAAATAATAAGCATATATAGCCCCGCTTGCTCCAGTGATTCCAACTAAAAATTTTTTTTTCATTTTTTAGCACTCATTTAGCAAGTAATTAAATCTGGTAAAGTTTTAATAAAATATTAAATTTAGCTTGTATAAAGTAAATAAATACGGTTGCTTAAAGAAAAACCTTTTAACTCCTTATCAGGTTTTTCTTTTAATTTAGCTTGAATAAGAACCCAGTGAGAGGTGCCTAATCCTTCGGGAAGAATTAAAAATTTTAAGGCCTCCATATCTTTCCATTTTCTCTCAGAAATTTCATAAAATACTTCATTTATACCTAAGGATACCAAAAAAGCACCCTGCTGAGTGAATCCAAGGTTTAGAAATCCGTATTTTTCTCCTAATTCCCTAAGTAAAGTGAAGTCTACATGTGAAGTAATATCTATTTCTCCTGGTTTAAAGTAAGGATTATCTATAGTTTTATGCTTGTAATAACAAAGAAGGGTCCCTTTATTTCTTTCTGGGGAATAATAATCTGGTCTCGGATATCCATAATCTATAGTAACAATAAATCCTTCTTCCAGCTTTTCTGAAAGAATTTTATAAAAATTTTCTATACTAACACATACCTCAGTTCTATAACCCTCCTTCCAAAATGAACAAAAAGGAGCTATTCTTTCTAAAATAGTCTCATCTTCTAAATCTTTTAATATTTCTATAATTTTATTTTTTTTAATCTCTAACCATATCTCTTTAATTTTGTTGTCTTTTTTTTGAATAAGTTTTACAGGAAAGGAATCAAAAAGCTCATTTGATAAAAATACACCTTTAAACTTGGGTATTTCTTTTAAATCTTTAAACCATTTTACTCTATCTCTAAATTGGATCAGTGTTTTTTCCTGAATAGATTTTATAATAGAAAAAGGTTCTATTATAAAATAATTAAAATTATAATTTTTTTTGGATAAATATTCTAAAATATCGAATGCTAAAAACCCTTGCCCAGCACCAGCTTCTACAATTGTGAAATCTTTCGAACATCCAAGTAAATGATATATTTCTGTTATCTGATTAGATATAGTTGCTCCAAATACTTTGTGAATGCAAGGTGAAGTTATGTAATCTCCTTTTTTAGATGGAAGATTTCCTCGAGCATAATATCCATGCTCAGGATGATAAAGACATAACTCCATATACCTTTCAAAAGTTAATGGAGATTCATAAGTTAGAATATCTAAAAACATACTTTTTATTTTTTAACCAATCCAAATTCTATTATCAAATCCTTATTATCATCTATTTGATATAAAAAAGCCATTCTTGGAATTTTGCTTGGAATTTCTATTTTATGATTTTTTCCTGTTATTATAGAAGGTGTTGAGCCTTGTAAAGTTATTCCGGTTTTTTCAAATTCTCTTCTAAATACTCCACATATCTGATTAGTAATTTCTCCACTTGCATCTATAGCATCTTTATTAATTTCATTTGTTTCTTCTCCAAGAATATTTTTCATAAATTCAAAAATTATCCTTTTATCATAACTAACAATAAAAACTCCTTCCAGTTTTTCTGAAGCTAAACCTATAACTACTGAAATATCTTTTAGTTCTGTATTTTCTTTTCTAACTTTTGTATTTTTAAGCATCGGTTCTTTCATCAGATACATACCTATAACCTCTTTCACAGCTTTTTGAAGACAATCTGAAATTGTAGAACTTTGCATTTACACCTCCTTCATTCTATTATTTTTCTCACAAAAATTGTTTTAAACTTTGAATTTTTCAATTGCTTCCTTTAAATCTGTTCCCATTTTAGCAACTTCTTCAGTAGTAGAAACAACCTGCTCTATTCCTACTTTTAGATCTTTTGCAGCATTTGCTACACTTCCCACATCTTTTGCTATAGACTCTGCAGCTACATTCATTTCTTCTGTTGCAGAAGCAATACTTTGAATCATTTCTTGTAGTTTTTCAGAGGCCTCTGCTATTTTATTCAATAAATTTGCTGCTTCTTCAGAAAGTTTTACTCCTATTCCGACTTTAGCTGTGATGTCTTCAACCTCATGCTTTACATCTTCTACTGCTTTTTTTATTTCTTTTATTGTGTTAGCTATTTCCTCTGTAGATTTTCCTGTTCTTTCTGCAAGTTTTCTAATTTCACCAGCAACCACTGCAAATGACCTACCATGCTCCCCTGCACGAGCTGCTTCAATAGTTGCATTGAGAGCAAGCAGATTAGTTTGCTCTGCTACATCTTTTATAAATTCTGTCACTGTTCCTATAGCTTTTGTTTTCTCTTCGAGTGTTCCCATTACTTCTCTAAGCCTATCTGCTAATTGTTCAATACCTTTAACTTCATTTGCGGTTTTTAAAGTATAATTTTCTCCATCTTTTGCCATATTTACTGTTTTTTTGCTTTCTTCAAAAATTTCTGTAGTATTCTTTGCTATATCAACAACAGTGGAACTCATCTCTTCTGTAGCACTTGCTATTTGTGTTGTTTTCTTAACTTGAGTTTCTATGCTTGTATTGAATTGTTTAGTTATAGCTGAAAGTTCTTCACTTGAATCAGCAAGATTCATAGATACCTGTTTAACTTCTTCTATTAATTTTCTCATAGAAGATAGGGTATCTGCAAGATCTTTTGCCATAACTCCTATCTCATCCTGAGAGGTAATATCGATGTTTACTGCAAGATCCCCTTCCTGAACCTTTGCCAATATCTTTCTAAGTTTTTCAACAGGATTTCTTACAGATCTTGTAATTCCAGTAATTACTAAAATGGAAATTATTATAAAAATAATACCAAAACTTATAAGAATTATAAACTCTCTTTTTACATATTCCAAAGATTTAACAGCTTCTTTATCTGCTTTTTTGATATAAAAAGTCATCAAATCATCAAGTTTTTTTTGCACAGTTAATAATTCAGGAATTAATTCATTCTCATGAATATAAATAGCTTCTTGAGTCTTTCCAGCAAGTGCAAATTGAGCAACTTTATTGCTAATTTGTCTCAAAGCCTTTATAGTATAAAAAATTTCTTTTAGCTCTTTTTTACCTTCATTTGACTTTATTGTTCTTTTTAAAAAATTTAAATGTTTTTTGTAAGTTTCTTTTGCGTTTAAAATTTTGTTATAAATTTTTCTCCTTTTCTCCATATCTTCAGTAAGAAGCATTTTTGTCATATTTAATTGAATATTGGTAAGAATTTCGTTTCTTAATTGAGCAGCATTGCTAATTTTTAATGTGGCTTCTCTTAAATCTTTTGTATTAGTATTTATAACATACAAACTATATAGAGTATACAAAGAAACAATAGCAACAATGAAAATTATTATACTGAAACCAAAAATAAGTTTTTTAGTAATGCCCCAGTTTTTAAACATATTTACTCTCCTATTGAATTATTTTTTCTATATCAAGAATAAGCAAAAGTTTATCAGGGAGTTGATAAACATTTTTTATATATTCTTTTGCGATACCTTCTAATTTATCTGGAGTTTTTTCCAATTTTGCAGGTAAAATTTCTAAAATTTCTCCTATCTCTTCTATTACAAAAGAGACAAGTGCCTCTTCTTCATCTTTAACTATTAGATTTAATTTTGGAGTAACCTTCAAATCTATACTTAATTTTTTAGCAAGATCTATAACAGGAATAACCTGTCCTCTTAAATTCATTATTCCAAGTATATGTTCATCTGAAAGAGGAACAGGGGTAATATCTATTTCTTTGTTAATTTCCATTACTTTTTCAGCTGAAATACCAAGCAGAAAACTTCCCATATAAAAAGTTACTATAGTAGCAGTTTTCTGGGAAGCTAATACTGTTTCTTCTTTTTTTTCTGGAACTATTTCATCTTTTTTTATTAATTCCATATTATATTCCTCCTTTTTTAATTTTATTCTCTTGAAAATCCTTAACTTAATAAGTTTTCTATTTCTTCCAATAATTTTTCCCTATTAAGTTTTATTTCATAACCATTAGCACCCAGTTCTAAGGCTCTTCTTCTTATATCTTCTCCAACCAAAGCTGTTACTACAATTATAGGAATATTTTGATAATCAGGATTTGATCTTAAAATTTTAATAAGCTCAAATCCATCCATTTCCGGCATTTCTAAATCTGTAATAATTAAATCAAAATGACCTTCGCTTGCAAGCTTATTTAAAGCTTTTCTACCATTTTCTGCTAATTCCACTTCATATCCACTTCCCTCTAAATAATTTTTAACCATATTTCTAAAAAATGCTGAATCTTCAACAAGTAATATCTTTTTTTTCTTTTCTTCTTTTATTTTTACAATAAACCAATCTGGATCATACATTTCAATTATTTTATAAATATCGATAAAAAGAACAGTTTTCCCATTAATAATTCTGTGACCTAAAATACCAGGATGATTATAAATACCTTCTTCTACTTCTAAGGTAGTTTCTAAAGTGCCTACAATTTTGGAACAAAGTATTCCACAGGTTTTATTTCTTTCGGTAAAAAATAACACATTATATTCTTCTTGAGAAGAAATACTTTGTAAAGGTAAATAATTTTCTAATCTTATAATAGGAATAACTTCATCTTTATAAATAATTATTTCTTTGCCACCAGAGATTTGTATTTCGTTAGCTTTTATTTTGTCAAGTCTTGAAATTAAGGCTATAGGCAGAGCAAGTCTATCTTCTCCTACATCGAAAAGCAGAAGAAAGATGGTTTCTTCTGAAGAGGTTTTAGTTTTAATTACTGTGGTTTCGTATTTCTTTTCCACTTCTTCCATACTAATTCCGATAAATTGAGAAAGTCCTATTACATCTAAAATAAGAGCAAGTTTACCATCTCCCATAATGGTTGCACCTGAATAAATAGGAATATTTTTAAACCATTTACCAAGAGGTTTGACTACTATTTCTTCTGAGGCAAAAATTTTATTAACCAAAAGACCTATAAACTTTTCACCAGTGGTAAGAATAACCAAATTTTTCTGATCTTCATCTTTTCCATTACTTTTTAATATCTCTGAAAGCCTTAATACAGGTATTATTTCTCCTCTAAGCCTATAAAATTCAGTATTACCTACTTTAAGAAGATCTTTTTCTGGTTGAATATTAACTAATTCTTTAAGATTAACCTGAGGAATTGCATACCGGTAATCTCCGCAAGTAACTATTAAAGCTGGTATAATAGCAAGAGTGAGGGGAATCTTTATCTTAACAGTAGTTCCTTTACCACGCACTGTATTTATTTCTATAGAGCCGCCAAGTTTTTCAATGTTGGTTTTAACTACATCCATTCCTACACCACGACCAGAAAGCTGAGTAACAGTCTCAGCTGTGGAAAATCCAGGTTTAAAAATAAGACTTAACAATTCTTTTTCTGAAGCTAAAGTTGCTTCTTCTTGTGTTAAAAATCCTTTTTCAACAGCTTTTTGCCTAATTTTTTCAACATCAATACCTCTTCCATCATCTTCAATCTCTATAATAACCTGACCTCCTTCTTGATAAGCTTTAAGAATAAGAACTCCTTCAGTGGGTTTATTAAGCTTTATTCTTTCTTCCGGAAGCTCAATTCCATGATCTATAGCATTTCTAACTAAATGAGTAAGAGGATCCTTAATTGCTTCAATTATTGATCTATCAAGTTCAGTTTCTGTTCCCTCCAAATGAAGATTTACCTTTTTACCTAAAGCTTTAGAAAGGTCTCTTACAATTCTCGGAAATTTATTAAATACCATTCCAATAGGTTGCATACGGGTTTTCATTATTGTCTCTTGCATTTCAGTGGTTATCAGTGATAAAACCTGCACACTTCTTGTTAAATCTTCATCCATTATTTTTTGAGATAATTGAACAACCCTATTTCTTGCCAAAACTAACTCACCAGCCAAATTCATCAATTGATCAAGCAGTTTAACATCAACCTTTATATGAGTCTCAGTAAGCTCTATCTGAGGTATAGTTGCAGGTTCTTCTTTTTTCTCTTTTTTAACTTCTTTTACTAGCTTAACTTCCTTCTTTTCTTTTTTAATTTCTTTTTCTTCTTTAACTTCTTCTTTAATCTCTTTTTTAATTTCCTCTTTTTTCTCTTCTGCTTTTATTTCTTCAGGTTTCTCTTCCTTGGGCTTTTCTTGAATTCTTTTTTTAAGTTTTTCATTAAAATTAGATAATTCCACTAAAAAATCTAAAATTTTATCTTCTATAGGCTCTGCTTTATTTTCTTCTATATAACTAACAATATATTTAATATGATCTACTGCTTTTAATAAAATATCTATAATATCTTCATCAGGTTCTATTAAACTATCTCTCAGCTTCGAAAGAATATCTTCAGAAAAATGTGCTATACTTTCCAAAGTTTTAAAACCAAAAAATCCAGCAGCACCTTTTAAAGAATGCATAGTTCTAAAAAGTGCTTTTAAAATTTCAATATTCTTTTTATCTTTTTCCAGCTCTATAAAACCTTCTTCTAAATTAGTTATTCCTTCCTTAGCTTCTACTAAAAAGTCTTGCAAAATATCTTCATCAAAATTCACTCTATCACCCCCTTTTAAAAACTTATTATCTTATTATTATAAAGTTTTTAATCCAAAATTTTTTTGAAATAAATGTGCTTTTTGGTCTTTTACAACCAAATAAGC